>CALREK010000008.1:0-14888 GCA_943355165.1 uncultured Saccharimonas sp. (SeqCode)
ATAGCTTATAATTATTTGCATGCCAGAGCTACCAGAGGTTGAAACAGTTCGTACGGGTCTCACTAGTTTGATTGTCGGCAAGACAATTAAAGCGGTGGATTTTGATTGGCCAAAAAGTTTTCCTAACTCTCCAACAGATGTAAATGCGTTTATTATTGGAGCCAAAGTCACGGCCGTTAAGCGTCGCGCTAAAGTTCTGATGATAGAACTCGACAGTAGTTACACCCTGGTTATTCATTTAAAAATGACAGGTCAATTAGTATATGTGGGTACAGAGCGCTTTGGTGCAGGCCACCCCAACGATAGTTTAATTAACAGATTACCAGACAAATCTACGCGTGTGACTTTTGACTTTGACGATGACTCAGAAAATCCAAAGCTATACTTTAATGATCAAAGAAAATTTGGTTGGGTTAGGCTAATTCCGACTATAGAGGTTCCTAATATTGATTTCTTCAAAAAAGTTGGGCCAGAGCCACTAACAGATGAATTTACCGCAAAAGTTTTTATTAGCCGCGTAGAGAGGCGTGCTAACAGCACAATCAAGGCGGCTATATTAGACCAAACCGTTTTGGCTGGTATTGGTAATATTTATGCAGACGAGTCGCTGTGGGGTGCCAAAATTCACCCAGCCACTAGAGTGCGTGATATACCAAAATTGAAACTCACTAAGCTGCACCATGAAATTAGATATGTACTTAATCTATCGATAGAAAAAGGTGGCTCAACAGATAGAAATTATGTAAACGCGGAAGGTAAACGGGGAAGTTATATTGATTTCGCACGAGTCTTTCGCCAAGAGGGCAAGCCTTGCCCTAGACATCCAGACACCTTAATTATCAAGACAAAGGTCGCGAGCAGAGGTACGCATTTGTGTCCAAGGTGTCAGATTCTCACATAAATCTGCCATTCGCTAAGCTATTTAGGTTAAACTGTATATTACTATGATAGTTGTTTTGACGGGTGCCAATAATTTTTTGCTACGCAAGCAGTTGCGAGAGCAGGTTAATGCATTCGTAGATGAACATGGCGACCTCGCTTTGGAGCGACTCGACGGCGAAACCGTAGATTTTAACCGTGTTCATGAGGCTTTGTCTAGCGTGCCATTCTTATCGAGCAAAAAAATGGTGATACTAAGTGATGCAAGTTCAAACAAGGCTTTGACTGAACACATTGATGAACTATTGGCTAGCGCCGACGAGACCACGGACTTCATTATTGTCGAGTCTAAATTAGACAAAAGAAGCGTTTACTATAAGACTTTGAAGAAGCAAAAGAATTATCAAGAATATGTGGAGCCAGATGACTACAGTCTAGTAAAGTGGCTGAATGAAGAGGCAAAGGCAAGGGGAGGAGATTTGAGTACGACTGATGCGCGAAGCATAGTTGACCGCGTTGGTTCAAATCAACAGCTTTTGTCTAATGAGCTGGAAAAGTTAATTCTTTATAGGCCAAAAATTGACAGTGACGTGATTAGTCTATTAATAGAACCTTCGCCAAGAAGTACAGTATTCGACATGTTGGAGGCGGCTTTTAACGGTAGGACTAAGCGTGCGCTTGAACTTTATGGTGAACAGCGTCAGCTAAGAAAAGATCCTCAGGCAATGATTGCATTAATTGCTTGGCAAATTCATATACTAGCCTTGATTAAGGTGGCAGGGCAGCGTAGTCCTGGCGAAATAGCCAAGGAAGGTCGGGTTAACCCGTTTGTAGTAAATAAGAGCATTTCTATTGCGAAACGATTATCTACTCAGCAAATCAAAGACCTCGTCCACGAAACTTTATTACTGGATATTGCGCTAAAATCTCAGCCAATTGATGCCGATAGCGCTCTAAAGAATCTATTATTGAAGATCTCAAAAATAGAAATAACCGCCTAATAAATAATTGATCATTTAACATTGATCATTGAAGCTACAATGACCAAATGACACCTGACTAAATAAATGGCAAATGATAAATGTTTAATTAATGTATCAACGCATCAATGCATCAATGATCAATCGCTCTTAACTCAATCTACCGTCTACCTTGGTTATTTTTTCTTAGCTACAGTTTTCTTAGCAACAGGAGCTTTTTTGACTGCAGGCTTCTTTGCAGCTACTGGTTTTGCAGCTTTTACTGTCTTAGTTGGCTTTACGCCAGCTTTTTTAGCAGCAGCTGATAGCTGTCTTTGCTTACGAGCAGCTTTGTTCTTGTGAATAATATTCTTCTTAACTGCTTTGTCGATTTCGCTTTGAGCTTTTTTGTGAGCATCGCTAGCTTTAGCTGTTCCAAGAGACTTAGTAAAAGTCTTAATAGACTCTTTTAGGCTTCTTTTCGTCTTTGCATTACGAATAGTAGCTTTTTTGGTAGTTTTTACTCTCTTGCGAGCTGACTTGATGATTGGCATGAATCTACTTTCTAATTAATATTTATAAGATTTATGAAGCCTACTATACAGGGGTAATGACTTTTTGTAAAGTCAGCCCAATCCAACTAAAAGGTGACTAAACGTGATGCGTTAGTGTCTAGCTTTCTGCCTTGGGGATTTATCAGCTAAGTTAGTGAGGGTAATGCATATTCATATTTGTAGTACATAAGATTGAAAAAGCATAGGCAATATGGTACTCTTGCATCAAATGAATGCTAAAATAAATATACTAAAAGAAGAGTAAGCATGAATCCTCAAGAACCACCGTCACTAGATCTTTCTCAGCCTGAACCGACTACTGTTCAGTTGTCTACTGATCCTAGGCAGCAGATTATCGACCGCCTAACTAGCGCAACCAATGTACTACTGACGGTCTCTCCTAATCCATCGGTCGACCAACTTTCTGCAGCTATAGGTGTTACGCTTGCTCTAAATAAGTTAAGCAAACATACCACAACGGTGTTTAGTGGCAATACTCCTCGAGCAATAGAATTCTTGGAGCCGTCTAAGACTATCCAGAAGGACATCGATAGTTTGCGCGACTTTATCATTGCTTTGGACAAATCTAAGGCCGACAAGCTCCGATATAAGGTAGAAGATCGCTTCGTAAAAATATATATCACCCCTTATCACACCAATATTAGCGAGGGTGATTTAGAATTCGGACAGGGCGACTACAACGTAGACGTGATTATTGCACTCGGAGTTAAGCGTCGTGAAGATATTGACCAGGCAATTACAGCTCATGGTCGTATTTTGCACGACGCCACAGTTATTAGCATAAACAAAGACCAGAGTGACGATATCGGAGTAATTAACTGGCATGTACCAGGGACGAGTAGCTACTGTGAAATATTGTTCGATTTAATAGATAGTTTCAATACCCCTGAAAATAAGTTGTTTGACGAGCAGGTAGCAACCGCATTCTTGACTGGAATAGTCGCTGAAACTGAAAGATTTAGTAATGACAATACCACTCCTCAGACTATGAGTACCGCAGGTATTTTAATGAATGCTGGCGCAAATCAGAAGCTGATATCAACGAACTTAGAGTCCACAGGATCTTCTTCAGGTCAGCGACCTAATAGTGTGATAGCGCCTCAGGACTCGCCGGCAATTTCGCGACCTCGTCCAGCGATATCTACTATGATGCCGCCGGTCGCCGCCACTGTTTCTGCGCCTATTTCTGATACTTCAGCTGCTACTCCGACGCAACCGACAATTACTAAGCCATTGGTTCAAGCTATAACAGACGGTCCTCCGCCAGATTCCAAGGGTGCGGCAGGGATTGGCAGTGAAGCCGCGTCTCATATATCACTTTATATGCCGGAGTCACCAGCGCCACCTATTAAGCCAAAGGTTGATGATATAGACATAGATAGCGATGGTAATCTGCATAAATTAGGCGATACACAGCCGGCCAAGGTCATTACTGCAGTGCCCGCGCCAAGTCTTCCGCTTACTGAACCACCTGTAGTCGACCGCATCGACCAATCACTTGAGGAGATAGAGAACGCAATCAATAGCCCTCATCTCAAAGTAAACGGAGGCGAAACTGTTATGTCGTCTGAACGTGCAGGCAAGCCAACGACGCCAGTAGCACCAGTTAACGAAGCGCCTGTAGAGCTCAATAATGGGCAACAATCAGGTCTTAAGTTGCCAAATCCTTTCGGTCAGACTCCGTCAGTTATCCCAGAGCCAACGTCGGCGCCGTTAGTCAGTCAGCCCAGCCCTGCGCCAGCTCCTGTAATTATCCCTACAGAGCCGATAGTCACCACGCTACCGCCGCCACCCGCCAGTCCACCACCAATGATTCCGCCAGTAGTATAGTTTTGCTAAAATACTAAAAAAGTGATAAAATATCGCTACTGAAGAAGTAGGTTAATAAAAATGATTGCCCAAATTATAGTAAATGATAAATCGTTCGGTGATAAAGTCCTGTATGAGGGGCTTGAGCTTAATATTGAAGAAGGTGAGAAGCTTGGTCTGATTGGCCGAAATGGTACAGGCAAGACTACTTTGCTCGGCATTGTTACCGGTGATGACAAGGATTTTGACGGCGAAGTGAACTTCAAAAAGGGAACAGTTGTTATTGCAAGTCGTCAGGAACACCACGGCCACGAAGATAAAACAGTTTTGGAATACATTGTCGGTGACTTACCGGAATTTGTTCGGCTCAAGCATATTCTTGATACTTATCCAGAGCATATGGGTGATAGTGACAAGAAGATGCAGATTTATCACGATGCCTTAGAGCGATTTAATTTTCTTGGTTATTTTGAAATCGAAGACGAACTTGCTCAAGCGCTACAAGCTTATCAGGTTGATCCGTCGAAGATAGAAGTGCCTCTTTCTAGCTTGAGTGGTGGTCAAAAAAGAATGGTTGAACTTGTTAAGGTACAGCGTGCAAGAGTCGATTTGGCTCTAATTGATGAGCCTACCAACCACATGGATTACATTGCAAAAGACGCTTTTATTAAATGGTTTAAGGGGGCTCGTGAAGCCGTAGTTGTTATTACTCACGACCGCGATGTTTTGAAAACGGTTGATAAGATTGTAGAGATTCGCGACGGGCAGGCTTTTCCATATAAGGGTAATTACGACGATTATCTACGCATCAATGCTATCAAAATTACGTCTGAAGTTAACGAATACACCGTAACTCAGCGGCGTATCGCCAATCTAAAGGTTGATATTGTTCGTTTCAGACGCCTAAAAGAGCGCGCCAACGACCCTGGCACTATCAAGCGATTTAAATCACAGGAACAGAAAGCAACAACGGAACTAGCCTTATTACAGACAGCCGAAAAGCCAAGTTTCTGGATTGATAGAGAGTCAGCAGGCAACTTGAATACTAAAATGAGTGACGCCTACGAAGAGCATAAAGCTCGCAACATTAAAGTACGAACTCGAACCGCTGTTACTGGCTCTAGCCGACTTCTAATTGATGTTAATAAGTTGAGTCTTGGTTACGCGGCTCCACTTTTTGCTGATGTTAATTTCCAGCTTCATGAAGGTGATCGCTTGCGATTGCACGGCCGAAACGGGGCAGGTAAGACGACATTAATTCAGGCGATTATCGCCAAAACTGCAGAAAAAGAAGCTTCGAGTAAAAAATTTGCAGGCACGATTGCTGTCGAGAAACAGATTAAGATAGGTGTCTATGAGCAAGAAATTGACCCAATGTATTTGAACATGAGTCTAGCGGCTGCTATTGAACACGCTTTTATGGCCAAAGACGTACCGATAAGTGATCAAAAGATTAAACAGCTTCTCGGCGACTATCTATTTAACTCAGCTACAGACGGAAAGTTTCCGGTTAGCCAGCTTAGTGGAGGTCAAAAAGCACGCTTCCAACTGATGAATATGTTGGCCGGTGATCCACAAATTCTGATTCTAGACGAGCCAACCAACCACCTTGATCTGCCTAGTATTGAGGAGTTAGAAGACGCTCTCAAGCAGTATCACGGAGCGATTATATATATCTCGCATGACAGCTACTTTTCGAGCAACATCGGTGGCGAGACTTGTCTAATCCAGCCACCCCTTGTCATAACAGCGTAACTATAGTAAAATGTGTTCAAGTCATTATCAATCTCTAAGAGAAGTAAAGTTAAGGAAACCATGATTTCAACCGAGAAGAAGAATATTGCCATCAAAAGTAACCAGTCACACAAGACTGATACTGGCTCACCAGCTGTTCAAGCAGCTATTTTGACAGAACGCATCAAAGAACTAACTGAGCACCTAAAGATAAGCAAAAAAGACTTTGCAGCTCGTCGTGGACTATTGCAAATGGTTGGCCAACGCCGTCGTTTACTCCGTTACATCGCAGACAAAGACAGTCAGCAATACCTCGATCTAATCAAAAAACTCGGTATCCGTCGCTAATTTAGGCATTGGACATTTGGGTGCCCACAACCGTTCTGGCATCCAAAATCTAGAATCTAAATTCTAGGGGACTCGCGAATAACACATTAATAGCAAGTGGTAGAGCACAGCTTCCTTTTTCGTTGGATAACGAGTAAAAGGGTAGTTGAACCTTATCACTTGCGGAAAAAAGGAAAAAATATGAGCACAGTGAACCCCTTCGGCAAAGAAATAATCAAGGTAGAGACTGATTTTTGCGGTCGTACTCTTAGTCTAGAAGTTGGTCGTGTTGGCTTTCGTTCTACTGCATCAGTAACCGCTAAATATGGTGACACGGTAATCTTGGCTACAGCCATGGTGAGCCATAATCCTATGAAGGGATTTGATTATTTCCCACTGAGTATCGATTATGAAGAAAAAATGTATGCTGCTGGTAAAATCAGCGGTAGCCGTTATGTTAAGCGCGAAGGTCGTCCAAGTGATGACGCCGTTTTGATTGGTCGTTTGATCGACCGACCTATTCGTCCATTGTGGCCAAAAGGCTACCGTCACGAAGTTCAAGGCGTTGCTACTGTATTGAGTCTCGATCCAAGCTTCCGACCCGATGCTATCGCTATGATCGCCTTAAGTGCAGCATTTATGCTAACTGGTGCACCATTTGACGGTCCAGTCGCTGGTCTACGTGTTGGCATGGTTGACGGCAAACTTACTCCTTTCGCAAGTGCTGAAGAGTTATCAACTGGATTACTAGATCTATTCGTAGCTGGTACTAAAGAGGCCATCATGATGGTTGAGGCTGGTGCCAACGAAGTTACAGAAGAGCAAGTTGTTGAGGCCCTAGATTTTGCTCAAAAAGCAATGCAGCCAGCTATAGCTTTACAGGAAGAACTTATTAAAAAAGTTGGCGTCACTAAGCAAGAGTATGTACTTAGTTTGCCAAGCGAAGATATCCAGAAGCAAGTCGACGAATATTTGAAAGGTAAGTTAGGCGATAAAGTACGTGTCGACTATCCAGTTCGTCACGAGCGCCTACATGTTATTCGCCAAGATACACTAAAGCATTTCGAAGAACTATTGGGTGATGACTACAAAGCCGTAGAGCGTGAATACGAAGATGCGTTTGCTAGCGCAATGAACAAAGATGTTCGTAACGGTATTCTAAACGATGATTTGCGTCCAGACGGTCGTAAATTTACCGAAATTCGTGTATTGTCGAGCGAAGTTGGTATCTTGCCACGAGCTCACGGCTCAAGCTTATTTACTCGAGGCATGACTCAGGGCATGAACATCGTAACTCTAGCACCTCTTAGCTATGTTCAGATGATTGATACTATGGAAAGCGAAGGCGAGAAGCGCTTCTTCCATCACTATAACGCTCCAGGCTACACAGTTGGTGAAATTAAGCGTCTTGGTTCACCAGGCCGCCGCGAAATCGGTCACAGTGCCTTAGCTGAAAGAGCTTTACAAGCAGTCCTACCTAGCGAAGCTGAGTTCCCATATACAATTCGTTCTGTTACCGAAATCATGAGCCAACACGGCAGCACATCTATGGCAGCAACTTGTTCAAGCTGTTTGGCATTGATGGACGCCGGCGTGCCTCTAAAGCGACCAGTAAGTGGTATCGCTATGGGTCTTTTGATCGAAGGCGATAAGTTTGTAATTTTGAGCGACATCGCTGATGCGGAAGACTTTGCCGGCGACATGGACTTCAAGGTTACAGGTACCGAAAAGGGTATAACCGCACTACAAATGGACATGAAAGTTCATGGTCTACCGGTAGCAACCCTAGCTAAAGCAATTGAGCAGGGAAAGATTGGCCGAGCCTACATCTTAAAGAGCATGCTAGAAACTCTAGCAGCGCCTCGTAAAGAAATCAGCGCTCATGCGCCACATGTTGAGGCTATCAAAATCAATCCAGAAATGATCCGTACTGTTATCGGTAAGGGTGGAGAGATGATTAATCGAATTATTGCTGAGACTGGTGCCGAAATCGACATCAAAGACGATGGCACAGTATTTATCGCAAGTCCTACTAAGGAATCGATTGATGCCGCTATCAAATGGGTGCGCGATTTAACAGCCACTCCAGAAGTTGGCAAGATATACGAAAATTGTCGAGTAGTTACTGTTCTAGACTTCGGTGCTTTCGTAGAAATAATGCCCGGCAAAGAAGGCCTTGTCCATGTTAGTGAGATGAGCGAAGAGCGCGTAGCTAGCCCAGGTGATGTAGTGAAAGAGGGTGACTCAGTGACTGTTAAATTAGTTGCGATCGATGATCGCGGCCGTTTACAATTGTCGATGAAAGCCGCTGCCCGCGAACTTGGCGACAAAAAGTAAGGAATATCCGAAGATGAATATAGATAAAATCGACCGCTGGCATCAAACCAAAAAAGGCCTAATTACTTATGGGCTGGTAGAGTTAGCGGTCGCATATCTATTGGCTAGCAAGGCTATAGATAGTGGCAGCTCGATAATTTATGTTTTGGCTTTAGTGGCCTTCATTGGTGGAGTTAAAAACCTTTACAATTTATTCGATAAGCGAGTAGTAAAATCATGAGTAAGCCAAAATCAGAAAAGTTGTTTGAGAAAAACTTAAAACCGGTTCAACCAGAACTTGCTCGAGTAAAAAAACAGTACATTTGGTATAGTTTCGTCTCTGTTGTTTTTCTACTCGCGACTGTCAGTAATTTCATAGACTACAATAACCGCAAGGTAATATTTTTTATAGATGTTGCAGTTTTTCTATTAGCTATTAACGAGGCAAAGCATAGTCGTACTAGGCTAAAGTCAATTGAGCAGGCGACTAAAAACAAGGAAGTCAAAAAAGACAAAGACAATGAGTAGCCCGTCAAAACAATCAATGCTTGACCAAATTAAAGCAGATATTTTAAGCAAAAATGTCTGCCCGGATCTGGCCAAACAAGCCACTCAGTTAGTTTTTGGGGTAGGTGATCCTAACGCCGAAATAGTATTTGTCGGCGAGGCACCTGGCAAAAAGGAAGACTTACAAGGCGAGCCGTTTATCGGAGCATCAGGTAAGTTTTTGAACGAATTGCTTGCTAGCATAGGGCTTAATCGCCAGAACATTTACATAACGAATATAGTAAAATATCGGCCGCCAAATAATCGCGATCCAAAAGCGATCGAAAAGGCTGATTTTCTACCATATTTAATAAAACAAATCGATATTATCAAGCCAAAGTTAATTATCACTCTAGGACGTCATAGCATGGAAGCGCTATTACCACCTGGGGTGACAATCAGCCTCGCACACGGTCAGCTGCAGGAATATCAAGGACGAAATTATTTGCCTTTGTATCATCCAGCGGCGGCACTATATAACGGTAGTCTTCGCCAAACACTCATTAGTGACTTCCAGAAGATACCGTCAATTATCAAAATTAAATAAGAAATTCAAAACATTAATTAAATCTCTAAAGAAAAGGAAAAAAATATATGAATGAATCAAATCAAGGACAGCCGCAGGGCAGTCCAACACCACAAAGTAGAAATAATAGACCACCACAAAACGGTGGCCGCCCACAAGGCGGTAACAACAATAATCGCAACCGCGGACCATCGCAGAACGGCGGCAACTCCGGCGGCGGCAGTAGAGCATCACGCGGCGCTGCAATTCGCGCCCAAAAGCGTACTCAAGAAGACGCCACTCGTCTAGTTAATCAGTACTCTGATGCCAGTGGTCAGACTGTCAGCATGGATCCTAAGCGCGCTAACTTCATCGACGACCAGCCAAGACTAAAAATTATCGGTCTTGGAGGAATGGACGGCGGTGGATCAAAGAACATGCTAGTAGTTGAATACATGAATGATGCAGTTATTATGGACTGCGGTAACGACCTAGGTGTCGACTTGCCAGGTATAAACTACGGTATTGCCGACACGACATACCTTGACAGCATCAAGCATAAAATCCGTGGCTATCTGATAACTCACGGTCACCTAGACCATATCGGTGGCTTGCCGCACATCGTGCCTAAGTATCCAGCACCAATTTATGGTTCTAAGTTCTCAATCGGTCGCGTCGAAGAAATATTTGGCAATTTTGGACTACCAATGCCAGATGGTTTTGAGCTGCGCACTGTTACTATGAACGAAAACACTCACGAACGACTCAAGGTTGGCGTGTTCTTCGTTGAGTTCGTCCGCATTACGCACTCTATCCCAGGAAGTACATGTATCGTTCTTGATACTCCAGTCGGTCGTATCATTAACACTGGCGACTTCCGTCTAGACCCGAACCCACTCGACCACGAGCGAAGCGACATCGAACGCTTAACTGAACTTGGAAATGAAGGCGTTTTGGCGCTATTGTCTGAGAGTACGACCGTCGAAAGACAAGGTCGAACTCCTAGCGAAAGCACAATCGAACAAACTTTTGTCGACATCATGGAGCGCGCTCCTGGTCGTACTTTCATGGCCATGTTCTCGACCAACATTAACCGAATCCAAATGATCATTAATGCTGCCGCACACCACAATAAGAAAATCGCCTTAGATGGTCGTAGCCTTGTTAGCACGCTAGAAATGGCTGTTAGGCATGGTTTTGTCCGAATTCCAAAAGGCACCATCGTGCCAATTGCCAGCGTATCAACATTGCAAGACAGTAGCGTAGTAATTGTTTGTACTGGTAGTCAGGGTGAGCCTAACTCAGCTCTTCAGCGTATGGCTGCAGGCGAGCACAAACACATTAAGCTAAAAGAGCAGGACACTGTAGTATTGAGTTCAACTCCAATTCCTGAAAGTGGTAACGACTCCTTAATTGGTTCTATGGTAGACGATATGACTCGACGTGGCGTGCATGTTTTCGAGCATCGCAACCACGAATTAGACGGTATTGGGCCACTTCACGTATCCGGCCACGCTTCACAGGACGAATATGTCGACATGATCAACATGACCAAGCCGAAGTTTTTCATTCCTATCTATGGAGCATATCGAGTTAAGCAACGTCATATCGAGTTAGCTATCGTAACGGGTATCCCTAGAGCTAGTACTGCAAACGCCGAGAACGGTGACATTATTGCGCTAACACCAGACAAAATTGAAATTATCGGTAATGTTCCTCACGGTACAGTACTCGTCGACCAAACTGGCGCAATCGTAAGTAATATCGTCGTTAAAGATCGTGTAATGTTAGCAGAAGAAGGCCTAGTGGCTGTCATCCTTACTATCGACAAAAAGACAGGCAACCTATTGACCAGCCCAGACATAATCAGTCGCGGATTCATATATATGCGTGATAGCGAAGAGTTGATGAACGAGTTCCGAGCTGAACTGCGCCGTGCCGTTGCTCAACGTTTCAAGCGAGTAGAATTAGATAGATTTAAGGTAGAGCTGCGCGAACACGTTACGCACTTCTTGTTCGAACAAACACAGCGTAGTCCAATCGTTATTCCAGTAGTTAATATTATTGGCGGCGGCAAGCCAGTCGGTGGTCCAGCAGGTGATGCTCAGTCAAAACCTGAGGTAGCTAAATCACCAGTCGAGCAAGCAGAAGATTTGCAGAAACGCTTCCAACAGATGCGCGCCAAACTACTAAACCAAGACGCCCGCGTCGACTAGCACTACCAAGAGGAATTAGATGCTCTGCTTAACTAGTCTATTCGTATTCATCTAGCCGTAAGCGCTTTGACAAATGATGTAAAATTTGCTATAGTATATGGGTTATGGAAAAGGAAAATAAAAACATCAATCAAAATAATCCAGAGCAGGAATTTCCTGATTGGATGTTAGTGGAGTCGGATAGTGATCCGATGCTACTTAATATGATTCAAATCAGAGAAGACATAATGACTCCTATAGTAGAGAAGGGCGGTTTTCACGCCCTTGACCCAGGAGATGAAGAGTCAGCAAAGGCCAGTATGGAAATTGTCAAAACAGCTATATTAGATAGAAAAAGAGAACTTGGACTAGAGCCACCAGCAAAGTAAAGTGGTATAATTTAAGAATATTTATGGCAAAAAAGAAAAAACGAACACCAAAAAAAGCAATGAGAGCTAAAAAGCTCGAACCAAAAGAGAAGTCACCTCTATGGCCGATAATTGGCGGGGTTGTTTTAATTGTTGTAGCCATATTTATATTGATGGGTGCATTTAACAGCGGTGGTTTGTTGCCGAGTAAACTTTATGACGGGGCTTATTGGGCCCTAGGAGTTGGCGCGTATTTAATACCAGTTGCTCTTATTTATTTTGCAGTATTAAAGTTCAAGACCGAGGACAAAAAAGTTCCTCTCGGCAAGTTTATCAGCATGATTTTGGCAGTGATTTTTAGCGCAGGCTGGTTGCAGTCAATGTTTGCCGTTAAGGCAACTGTTCCTGGCGGTTACAGCGGTGGACATGGTGGCGTTATTGGTAGGTTAATAGGCAACTCGGTGCTTATTATTCTTGATAAATGGCCAGCTAGTTTCGTATTTTTGATTTTTGGAATATTGTCTTACTTCTTTGCATTTGGCGTTTCACCAAAAGTTATCATGAAGCTTGCTGGACTATTTAACGGTTCTACTCGCGAAGGAGACACAGACCTAGCTGCTCTTAAACTCAGGGCAAGTGAACCTAGCTTTAAGTTGAACGAAGGCGTGCCTGTAGAGAATAGTAGACAACCGGCTCCAAGATTAAGCACGATGAAAAACACAGCCGAAAAGCTGACTATAAGAGAAAATCACCAAGCCTTGACGACGTCACGCGATCAGAACTGGCAATACCCAGGAATAGATTTACTCAATCAGTCACAAGACAAAGCTAATGCTGGCGATGTCGAGGGTAACGCGCAAATTATTAAGAATACATTAGCTCAGTTTAATATTGATGTAGACATGGAAGGTGCAAATGTTGGCCCTCGTGTAACACAGTTCACTCTTAAGCCTCCAGCTGGCGTCAAGCTAGGTAAGATTGCATCTTTAGACACCAACTTGTCATTAGATTTAGCCGCCGAATCAATCCGTATCGAAGCACCAATTCCTGGAAAGCGAGCAGTAGGTATAGAAGTTCCAAACTTGAAGTCAGCAACAGTAAGAATTGCTAGTATTTTGAGTTCAAAAGAGTGGCGTGAGCTAGATAGTCCATTATCATTTACGCTAGGACGAGATATAGCAGGCTTACCAGTCGTAGGCTCGCTAGATAAGATGCCTCACTTATTGATAGCCGGTCAGACCAACTCTGGTAAGTCGGTGATGGTAAATACATTGCTGACTAGTTTGCTATACAAGAATAGTCCAAGCGACCTAAAGTTAATCCTAGTCGACCCTAAGCATGTCGAACTATCAACTTATAACGACATACCTCACTTATTAACAGAAGTTATTACTGAACCAGAAAAGTGTATTAGTGCGCTTAAGTGGGCAGTAGCCGAGATGGAAAGACGATATCGAACTTTGGCTGAGTCCAAGCAGCGTAATATCACCGATTACAATGCGCTTAAAAAAGACGAAGGCATGCCTTATATCGTGATCGTAATCGACGAGTTGGCCGACTTGATGATGATGGCGGCACGCGATGTAGAGGCGCTTATTGTGCGGATTGCTCAAAAGGCACGTGCTGTTGGTATCCACCTAGTTCTAGCCACACAGAGCCCCCGTGTAACTGTTATTACCGGTCTGATCAAGGCCAACATCCCGGCGCGTATCGCCTTTACTGTTGCTCAAGAAGTTGAATCACGCATTATTCTTGATCAAAGCGGTGCAGAGAAGTTGCTGGGTCAGGGTGACATGCTTTATTCGACGGCAAGTATGCCAAAGCCAAAACGCGTACAAGGCGCACTTATTACTACAGAAGAAATTCAAAAAGTTACAGACTTCTTGCGAATGCAACAGGCTCCACAATACGACGACGAAGTTGTTAGTCAGCCAGTGCAGCTTAATGGTCGTGGCGGTGTAGTTACCGAGCTTGATACCAACGACGAGCCATTGTTCCGGGACGCAGTAAGAGTTGTTATCGAGGCAGGCAAGGCCAGTACAAGTCTATTACAACGACGACTAAGAATCGGTTATGGCAAGGCTGCTCGTATGATAGAAAATATGGAAGAGCAGGGAATTATTAGTGAAGCTGACGGGTCAAAACCACGACAAGTTCTAGCGGAATCACTTGAATCAGTATTTGGTGGAAGCGGCAATATCGCGGTAGATGATGCTGGTGAGCCAGATATCTATGATGAAATGACGGACGACGAAGCCTAACCAAACAATTTATCATTGACTCATTGATACATTGATCATTAATTTGTCATTTAGCATTTATCATTGAAGCTACAATGACCAAATGTCTAAATAAATGACAAATGGTCAATGTTCAATGATAAATTGCCCTATCTTTACAAACAGGGGTGAATAGGTTACAATTACCTAGCAATAAAAACTTTAGCCTATGCCTCTAATGGCCATAGGCTGGCTTGGACAATTACGACCAAGCTTAACCAAAGGAAGGATATCGATGAATCAATACGAAATCGCTGTGTTGTATCACCCAGATCTCGAAACAGATCTCGAAAAAGCTACCGTAAAGGTAGAAAAAATCTTCACAGATAACGGCGGTAATGTCGTTGCTGCTGATAATTGGGGCAAGCGCAAGCTAGCTTACACTATCAAGAAGCA
>CALREK010000009.1:0-14199 GCA_943355165.1 uncultured Saccharimonas sp. (SeqCode)
GGATTCTCTAAACTCTGGCATCTTAGTAATATCTGGAATAGTGAATGGTGGCCGCCAGACAATTCTAGTGCCTTGCTTTTAATGTTTGGAGTGCCATCAATCTTTGCTATAGATTCCAAATCATCAATAGAGTACGGTTTAAAAAATAGCTGCTTTGTGTGAATATTAAAGCTATCTCGCTCGGCACCCAACTTTAATTCTATGATTGGTGTTGAGGAAATAAATATCATCACAACTTGCTCACGACTTGCATCCCGCAAATAGCGGAGATTATCAAATAAATTCTGATCTAGCAGACTACCTAATCTGTCGATACGATTTATGACAATAACTATGCGTTCGTTAGTTTTTGCTAAGTTTTCTAGGCCCTTGCGACTTTGCGTCAAAAAACTTTCGTCCGTTAATTTGTCATTAGTCTTACTAGCAAACTGTTCAAAAAAACAATTTTTCGTAAAATCAGACAGCTCGTATGTGTTGATGTGCACAAACTTATGTTTTGATTTGGCGGTTAAGTATCGGAGGAAAAATGACAACCCAACACTAGGCAAACCAATCAAATTAAAAGATGACGACGACTCTATACTATCTGTGCATTCTTTATAAATAGCTTCACAGAATGTAGGAGGAAATTTAGTCTCAAGAAACTTCATGTCTCTATTATGCGTCATTTTTATGACACATTGCAACTTTTAGCTATATTATGTTGTAAAATTCATCAATATTTAAACTGCACACTAGTAGCTATCATTATTTCGACACTTTTATATCAAGCATTAGTTTATTGTATTAATTATGCTTAGACTACTAACATTTTATGGAGGCGTAATGAGCAACGAATCAGAAACTATACATAGGATTTCAGAAGATAATCTTGTCAGCTCATTGTCGGAATTTAAGGGTGGCGAACTAGTTATAGTAAGTGCGTTTAATAGGCCTCAGTTCCCTGCCCCTTCTTGGTTGGCGATGGAAATAGAAGAAGTGCCAGAAGGGTTGCTAGTGCCAGCATCGTCCCATGCGGGCCGAATAGCTACGGGACCTGGTGTTACGATAGATCCTATATCGATGGAGTCAGAAAAACTTGATCTATCTGATTTGTTCGGACGCTATCTGAATAAAAACGAAGTTGATCCAAGCAAAAGAGAGGATAACTCTGCAATTTCTGTCATCCAAGGGGCAGATGCCTATACGGTCCTGCGATCATTACGACGCGACGACGAAGACCCACAGGCCATAAAATACTTACGCGGCTTGGCGGTGAAGAGCAATGGCATAGAAGCTCCTGTAATATACCCAACCAAACAAGAAAATAATCTAGGGCCAAAGCCTATGGGTTATTCTCGTAGCCTGTAATATTTACTGGTACGGTATTATCTATTAAATGCACGCGTTTTATAGGCTGTGTACAACAGAGGTATAAATTGTTATAATACTCAAGTTCATAAGTGTGATAAGCAGTTATACACTTTGATTAAACGGGGTGTGGCGCAGTTGGTAGCGCGCGCGGTTTGGGACCGCGAGGTCGAAGGTTCGAGCCCTTTCACCCCGACCAAAGAAAAAAGGTTACATTTATGTAGCCTTTTTTCTTTGGCAGGCGTTAGTACTCGGTTCTTCGACGCGTCAGCTTGAGCTGACGCAAGTCGATGGTTCGGTCATCAGTATAATGCCCGAGATTTATCTCGGCGCATAGATTGATGTGCGCCTCCCCTTACACATACAGTAACCTTACATAGACGAGTGACTCAAGCAGCCGGCTAAAGCCTATCTGAAGTCAACGACCCGAAATTCACGACCTGAATTCTTGTGATCAATCAAGTTCATCTGAACAGCCCTAACCAGCCCTCGGACGGCAACAAATGCGTCGTCAGCTGATAAGCCGTACATGTCAACCAATTCATCGTGCTTGTCATAAAAAGAAACATCTGTCTGTTCAATTGACGCATTAAAATCTATCTTAGAAATTGGAGATGATGATTTAAATGGCATATTAACTTCGCCAATCAAGACTTGACTTGGAGCTGTGCCAAGAACACTAGAAGCCGACAATCTTTCGCCTGGCAAATAATCTACGGAAGTCATTGCAGGATGCTTAATGAATGCACCACTAAAACGATTCAACATTAAAGTAGGCTCTTTTTGAAGAACATCATATGGAGCGAAAGTATTGTAACGAAACTTTGCTAATAGTGGAATATCAAGACCAGCCAGCGCATGAATAGGGCCAAGATGGCCCCTTTCTATATTGAATTGAGGCATATTTATACTATTATATCATCTATCTGGTTATTATCTACAACGACAGTCCCTGTCTGGGCCTATCTCTGGATTTGTACAATAGAATTTGCTAATCCGGTTTGAGTATTAACATCTATTAGAACCGAGTTAAATTGTAGAGTGCCTTCATTTTCTAATTCGTTCTTATTTTTTACACCGTCATGCCAACGCGGAATAATTGACTCTAACTTAACACCCAAACTAGAGTGCAGCGAACCACACATGCCAACGTCGGTAATATGAGCCGTGCCTTTTGGCAATACCATGGCGTCGGCCGTCGGTACATGCCAATGGTCACCAACTACTGCCGACACCTTGCCATCCAAATAATATCCAATAACCCGCTTTTCGCTACTAAAATCACCATGGAAATCAACAATAGTAGCCAGCCTATTTACGCCAGTATTTTCTGCCAAAATTTTATCTATAGTTATTAACGGGTTTTCTATCTCTGGCTTATTATTACCAAAAGTTTCACCCAAAATAGAAATTACCAAAACGGGCCCAGCATGACTTTTAATATATTTCCAACCTCGACCTGGACAGCCTATAAGATTAGCTGGCCCAATTACAGGCTGTGAGTTGTCTGCCAATAACGGCAATAATTCGGCAGACTTTGGAGTATGATTGCCGCCAGTAAAGAAGTCAACGCCGAGACCTTGCAGTAGCTTCATATCTGCTGGCGACATACTCTTGCCATTCGTAACATTCTCGGACTGAGCAATCACCAAATCAATCTGTTGTTCGCGCTTTAAATCAGGCAACACTTTGCGTACTGCTTCGATGCCAAGTGGCCCCATAATATCGCCGATGTATAGAATCTTCACTTTAAGGCAATGCTTTCTTCTAACTACTTAGCAAACTCAATAGCTCGAGTTTCGCGGATGACGTTAACCTTGATAGTACCGGGGTACTGCATAGTACTCTCGATTTTTGTAGCAATATCACGAGCTAACTTAATGGCTGAAAGGTCGTCAACGTTTTCTGGCTTAACGAATACACGAATTTCACGACCAGCGCTAATAGCATAGGCCTTGTCGATACCTTCAAAGCCTGTTGCGACGTTTTCTAAGTCCCGCATACGCTCACCAAAGTTCTCGGCACTAATGTTGCGCGCACCCGGACGAGATGCACTAATAGCATCACAAACGCGTACGATAATCGCTTCAACCGAGGTTGCTTCCATGTCGTCGTGGTGTTGTTCTGCAGCTAGAGCCACTTCTTCTGGCGCTCCGTACTTACGCAACATCTCACCTGAAATATGGTGGTGCTTGCCTTCCATCTTGTGCGTCATAGCTTTTCCAAGATCGTGAACTAATGTAGCGTATTTTGCTACTTTAACGTTGGCGCCAACTTCTTCGGCAATCAATCCTGCAATATGTGCCATCTCGGTGCTGTGCTTAAGTACGTTCTGGCCATAGCTTGTTCGATATTTAAGTTCACCCAATAACTGTAAGACTTCTTTTGGAATTCCGATCACACCGACTTCACGGGCTGCATCTTCAGCAGCACGCATTACGTCTTTTTGGACTTCTTTTTGTGCTTTTTCGACGACTTCTTCGATGCGTCCAGGATGTACGCGACCATCTTTTAATAGCATTTCTAAAGCTTGACGTGCAACTTCACGTCGCACCGGGTCAAACGAACTAAGGATAATCATACCTGGAGTATCATCAACCATAATGTCTACGCCTGTAGCTCGTTGTAATGACTGGATATTTCGGCCTTCTTTGCCGATAATACGACCCTTCATTTCTTCGTCAACCAATTTAACGGCTGTAACAGTTCGCTCAGCAGTAACTTCGCTAGCCATTCTTTCCATGGCGCTAGTTATAATTACAGCTGCTTTTTCTTCTGCATTTTCTTGTGCTTCTGTCTGAAGCTTAGTGACTAAACCGATCAAATCGTTCTTGATGTCTCGCTCTGTCATTTGCATTAACTTTTCAGCAGCTTCAGTTTTACTAAGTTTTGCAACTTTTTCTAGCTTTTCCTGTTGTTTAGTGCGAATGTCACGAATCTCGTTCTTGAGTCCATCAACTTCATCTTCGCCCTTACGCAAAGCTTCTGATCGCTTGTCTAGTTCATCTAGTTTTTTGTCTAAGGATTCTTGACGAGACAATAGTCTTTGTTCGATATCCTTGGCTTCTCTACGACGATTTTGATCTTCGCGACGTGCCTCATCACTAATCTTTGAAGCTTCTTCACGTGCCTCACTTAATTGTTTTTCGGCCTCTTTTTTGGCTTTTTTTAGCTCTTTGTCTGCAGCCTCTTCAGCAGAACCGATTTTACGTTTTGTGGTTACTGTGCTGGCTCCAAAGCCAATGCCAACGCCAACCAATGCCAATATAATGGTAATTGGATCCATAATGGATATCCTTTCTATTCCTGCAGATCTAGCGTTCTGGCGTCACTATCACTTCATTAGCCATCGACTAGATCTGAAAATCAAATTGAATTTAGTATAAATTTATCTAGTGAAATCTGCTCTCAAAACTGCAAAATTCCTACATATAATATACGCTGTTAAGTGTCATTCGGTCAAATAAGAATAATATGGCTGATATTTTCTATTTTTTGGGTGTTGTAATATTTGGCAATCCACCGTATTCCGGCACAGAAATCTTCTCATTCTCGCCATCGCCTAGTCTTGCAATACCATCCGCTATCCAATTATCGCCCAAGCAACTAACAATAGGCACCGCCAAAATCAATGACATCACATTAGCCACAGTAAATCCTATTCTTAGCCCAGTAAAACTGCCAGGACCCTTAAATACAACTATTCCTGTTATGTCGCTCCAAGATTTGTCGTATCTTGAAAGCATTTCTTCTATTTTTCTGTGTAAAGTAGTCGACAATTCGCGGTGCGCAAACCAGGTATAATGCTCTATACATTTACTATCCTCATATAGTGCAATCTCGGCCTCCGACTTGTCTGTTCGTATAAATAAAATCATTTATTAGCCTCTAAATCTTCAAACAAATACTTCATAGACTCTGGGTATTTAATGGTGATGTCCCGCTCGTCGTTTTCTAGAAGACTTATCTTGATAGCTGCTCTCTCCTCTGGCAACACATGCCTGACGACCTCCGCCCACTCAACTACAACTACTCCAGACGAATCATTTAAAACTTCCTCTAATTCGGGACCAATGAGTCCTGCCTCTTGCAAGCGATAGAAGTCAAAATGATGAATGTTAAATTTTGGAGCAGAATAATTTCGACTAATCGTATAGGTTGGACTAGCTACATGATCATGACTGCCCGACCCTTCTACTAAACCTCTAACAAAAGTTGTTTTGCCGCCACCTAAATCACTTAATAGCTCAATCACCTCTCCCCCCTTCAGACGATTGCCTATTTTCTTTGCCAGCAATTCGGTATCTCTTGAAGCGGTAGAGTGCATTTTTAATATCATGTCGGTATTCATATACACCGTATATTAACGCGAGACCACCAACTCCGGCAAGGATAGCAGGGTGTAATCTACTGCTGGGCTTTGGTGATGACGAGCTAGAGCCACTTGTTGAGGGTTGATTTGTTGATGTAGATTTTGTGGCACTGGCGGCTTTAACATTGCTAGTTTTTGGCTTAATAGGAGCTGCTTGTTTTATTGTGGCGGCCCTTACTGCCGGCTCTTTAGTAGTAGGAGGCAAGGGCAATGTAAGGGAATTCGCCATAGCCGGAGTAGGCGAAAGTGTCCACATCCAAAAACCTTCAATCAATGCCCAAGATTGACCTTCAGGCGCCAACCCATAAGCATCCGTTTGGTCGACAACTAAACCGGAAGAATCCAATAGTCTAGCCAAGCCGTCAGTATTTGACAAAGTAAGAGGTGACGCCCCACTAGTAAAATTAACATAAGATAATGCAGATATTACTTGGTCGGTAAAGTTCAGGCTATAAGAAAAACTTCTGCCCGTTTGCAGCTTGTAACCAGCCAAGCTAAATGGAATCGAATTTGGATTATAAAGTTCGACGAATTCATCTTTTTCGTCTGTCTGAGGTGATGCAGGATTAGGAAGCATCTCACTTATTACTGGGGGAGTTAAGCCGGCGTTAAGTATCGGTTCTGGCGGTTGATCAACAGCAGGGGGAGTAGTCGTCAAGTCTACTAAATTGAAATCTAAAAAATTATTGTCGGTGTCCACAAATAGCCCACTGGAATCAATTTTACGATTTAAAACTTGACCGGCGGAAGGGGCTTTAGCTGAAGAAACTTCAGGATGTATCGCCGTCCCCCAACCTAACAAATCAACAACATTGTTTAGATTGTCGACGAGCTGAATATGACCACCCACCTGGGCCAAACCCTCGACCATTATTTGACGATTCTGGGCAACCCCAACATAAGCACTCGTGGCAAACGTCATAGACTCACCGTCGGCAATAATTCCTGTTAGTGTCGCTTTAGTTGTGTAGGATATTCCTGTCGATGAAGCATAACGAATTCTCCAGCTATCTACCGCCACTTCTCCTCCCGACTGGTTCGTAATCTCAACATACTCCGAACTTGCATTTGATGATGAGCCGGTCTGTAGCCCAGTTATTAATACCATTCCGCTTGCATAAACTTTTACAGACCAAAATGGCGCCAAAACCCACAATAATATTTCTATTAAAATAATCAAAGCTCTTAACTTGTGCATACTGCGTGAATTGTAGGATCGCGCTAACTACATAAGCAAGCATGAGCGTGTTGCTATTCATTTACAGTTCATAATCAATGATAACTATTACAAGCACATACCGCATATTTGAATGTCTTGCTATACTATGCTTAACCATGTTGCAATTAAGTCAAACACTAATAGGGCGGCCAGTAATGAGTCTACGGACGGGCACTGCAGTAGCGACTACTATTTCCGCTATTTTTAACCCTAACAATCTTAAGATAGAGGGCTTTTATGTACAGGATAGTTTTGACAGCAAGAAAAAGCTAATACTACTTTGTCAGGATATTAGAGAAATAATACCTCAAGGTATTGTAATTAACGATCATGAAGTTTTGGGAGAGTCAGACGAACTAGTAAGGCTAAAAGAAGTCCTAGAAATTGGCTTTGAACTAGTAGGCATGCCGGTCCAGACCGAAAGCAAATCCAAGCTCGGCAAAGTAAACGACTACGCCACAGACACCTCTTCGATGTTTGTCCAAAAGATTTATGTCTCGCAATCAATAATGAAAAGCTTTAGCGGTGGGGCACTTAGTATCGACCGCTCACAAATAGTCGAAATTTCCAGCAGCAAAATTATCGTCAAAGACTTGCAACAGCCTTTGCGTGCAAAGCTAGGATCGTCGATATCATCTGCTCTCGCTAGCTAATAGTCCTCGACAATGTCGCTATTTAGGCCGGCCTTTATATCCCCGTAGTTATAACCTTGGCGGGCAAGGTATTGCATCAATTTTAGATCGTCTTGATAGCGGCTTTGTTTGCGTTTTCTTGATATGAGATCTGCTAACACGTCTGCTTCGCTGGTCTCATCTTCTGATATTACCTGTCTTATTATTTCGTCGGAAACACGTTTGGCGCGAAGTTCTAAACTGAGTTTACGCTGAGATATGGCTTTCAGCAGGCGACGACTAGAAACCCAAGCTTTAGCAAAAGCCAAATCATCAACATAATTCTTAATACTTAACTTGTTAAGTATAGTATCGATAAGGGCAGGGGAGTACTCTTTACGCTTCAGATACTCCTCAATCTCCCACTGACTGCGACGACGCAAACTAATAAAATTTATCGCTCTGTCATACGCCTTATCTAGTTCGGCAGCTTGTTGTAAGTTGCTTAGCTCGCCTTCCGTCAACTCCATGTTTATATGAACCCTGCTACTTAGCAGCTCGCTCTCACCAAAAGAGAACTTATAAATACCATCAACATAAATAGAGAACCGGTCTGACCGCTTAA
Organism: uncultured Saccharimonas sp. (SeqCode); assembly: GCA_943355165.1. GTDB lineage: Bacteria > Patescibacteriota > Saccharimonadia > Saccharimonadales > AQU-01 > CALRGT01. The sequence goes on from CALREK010000009.1 coordinate 8,178, forward strand.
CCTGTTGTTTGATGTTAGTTATTTTCACACTAAACTACCGTTCTATAGATATTTATTCCTCTTTAGCGGCGGCTTCTGTGACTTTTTTGGCTATTTCGTCTCTAACTTTTGGATTTGCATCTAGGTAAGTCTTGGCGGCTTCACGACCCTGAGAAATCTTCTCGCCACCATAAGAGAACCATGCGCCAGCTTTTTCGACAATGCCCTTCTCTACTGCTAAGTCCAGAATATCGCCTGACTTAGAAATACCCTGGTTATACATAATATCGAATTCGGCTTGACGGAAAGGTGGCGCTATCTTGTTTTTGACTACCTTAACCCTCGTACGGTTGCCGATAATCTCTTCGCCTGCTTTGATTTGGGCGATTCGACGAATGTCTATACGGACACTTGCGTAAAACTTCAAGGCGTTACCGCCTGTAGTAGTCTCTGGGTTGCCAAACATGACGCCGATTTTCATTCGAATCTGGTTGATGAATATTACTGTGGCGTGTGAACGGCTAATAACACCAGTAAGTTTACGCAAAGCCTGGCTCATCAAACGAGCCTGTAAGCCCATATGGCTGTCGCCCATTTCGCCTTCAATTTCAGCTCTTGGCACTAGCGCCGCCACTGAGTCGACAACTATCAAGTCAACTGCATTACTGCGAACTAATGTTTCGACAATTTCTAGAGCTTGCTCGCCGTTATCTGGCTGAGACAACAGCAAGTTCTCTACGTCTACGCCAATTCGTCTTGCATAAGCTGGGTCAAGGGCGTGCTCTGCATCAATAAAGGCAGCTGTTCCGCCATTACGCTGAACTTCTGCAATTGCGTGCAATGTAAGTGTCGTTTTACCAGAACTTTCTGGACCATAAACCTCTATAACACGACCCTTAGGAATACCGCCGCCCAAGGCAATGTCTAGAGAGAGGCTACCCGTAGAAATGCACTCAACCTTCTGTTTTTGAGCATCACCCATCTTCATGATAGAACCTTTACCGAACTGCTTTTCGATGGCTTCTAGCGCCAAACCTAGGGCCTTACTTTTACCCTCAGAGGCCGATGAACTAGCACTAACTTCACCCTTAGTGTTATCGATTTTCTTTTCTTTAGCCATATTACCCCCATTTTAAAGTGTTTCTAATAGAACGGCCACCAGTCGTTGACTTAATTATAACCCGCCAGCAAACAATTTCACGCACTCTTCATATTTTTGTCATATTTTGTGAGCCTAAACCCTGCACATGTGGCAATTTTAGATAATTGGTGAGTACTTAATCTCTTTGTTTAAGAACTTATCCATGTCTTTTGCTCCTAATCTCCCAAGGTCTTCAATTTTTTTCTTATCAATACTCGTCATGGCAACCAAATACTCCTCATCACTCGGCTGCAAAACATAAAAGCGGATCTTTTTTGTAGGGTGCGAGATCCTCCGTAAATTAATCTGAAGAAGTTTCTCGTCAGTTGGAAGTTTTTTGCGAACCAACTTAGTATGATTCTTTGCGAATTTTTTAATTAATCTTTTTATGAGTCGTTGATGACGCTGGTCAAATCGATAAGCTGAAATTTGCTGAGTCAACACTACAACTATGTCAGTACACCCAAGATTTATCGCCACATCTATAGGCAATGAATCAGATACGGAGCCGTCTATAAAATAACCGTCACCGACTTTTACTTTTTTATCGTATAAAATCGGAAGCGCAGCTGTTGCGCGAATTTCTTCATAAATCTCTGCGAATTTTTTGTGATCGGAGACAATGGATTTTTTACCAGTTGATGCATCGGTAAACACCACATGCAGTTTAGTTTTAGATTTTATTAGATTCTGAACATTGATTGGATGTCTATCCCTTAGAACTCTATCTACCATGTAATCTATATCTACTTTTTTATCTCGTCTGATAAGATTAACAAAATCCTTGTTTGTAAGATCCTTTTGGTATGTACTTGACATTGTCTCGTTGTCGTTTGCTAAAAAATATGCGCCATGTATTGCACCAGCACTTACGCCCACTACATGATCAAAAACAGCATTAAGCTTATAATTAATAAGTGTCGAAATGGCCCCAGCAGAATATACTGCCCGCATACCACCTCCAGGGAGAACAAGCCCAAAGGTTTTATTGTCGCTTGTATCGTGTTGATGCTTAATCAGACGTTCGTATAGGGTAGCCATGGCGTAACTATACATGAGCCTCAACGTGTGCTGCAAACAATACGATCCCGTATTTTAAATAAAGCATAGGCGATATGAATCTAGAATAACTGCATATTCACTGTTTTGTGACTGTAGATAGTACTGACTCCGGGTCAGGGGGCGCAATGATAATGAAAGTTTGTAAGCCCCTCTAGGCTCTTGCCTCCCCCTTATTAATTAATACTTTGTTATGGGATTAACGTGCTAATGGTTTTTCGTATATAATAAGAAGCAAATATGCGTATATCTGATGCCTTAGTAGAAAAATTGCTCGAAAAAGCTGGTAAAGTCACTGAAGAACAGTTGACCACTCTAAAACAGCAAGAAAAAACAGAGAAGAAGCCCTTACAAGATTTAGTAATCAAAAATAATGTTCTCACCGAAAAAGAGTTAACGAAGCTTTATGCAGACGAGTCTGATATTCCATTTATAGAACTCACTACTAAAGAAATCAAAAGAGATGTACTTAAGCTAATTCCTGAGCGAGTCGCTAGGCAATATAAAGTCGTGCTATTTGGCGTTGAGGACGATGGCAGCAAACAGCTCGCAATGGAAGATCCAGACGATATACAGGCTATTAACTTCCTCCAAAAACAATTGGGTACCAATATTAAAATCCATATTGCGACGGCCACAAACATTCAGGCAACCCTGGACCAATATCGAGGGAATATTAACAGTGAGCTTACGAAAGTTATAACACCTGAAGAAATTGGCGGCGATGACGACGAAGAGATCGACGAAGAAGATGTAGCCGAAGATTCTCCAATTGCTAAAACTGTAAACTTGATAATCGAATACGGCATAAAAAGTGGCGCCAGCGATGTGCATATTGAACCTAGAGAAGATTACGTGCTCGTTCGTTACCGAGTTGACGGCGTACTAAGAGAAGCCAACAAACTACCGAAAAAAGTCTTAGGTTCACTAGTTTCACGCATAAAAATTCTTTCAAATCTAAAGATTGACGAGCGTAGATCTCCACAAGATGGTAGATTCAAAATACAGATCGGGGAACAGATTTATGCTCTTCGTGTCTCAACCCTACCTATTCTGGACGGCGAGAAAGTTGTAATGCGTATATTAAACGAATCAGCCAAAGCATCAACCTTAGAAGAACTTGGCTACTGGGGTGCTGCACTCAAAAATATTAATAAAGCTATCGTACAACCACACGGTATGATATTAGTTACTGGCCCTACCGGTTCTGGTAAATCTACAAGTCTATTTAGCGTACTAAGCATACTCAACAAACCTATGGTAAACATATCTACTGTAGAAGACCCAGTGGAATATAGAATACCTGGCACTAATCAAACTCAAGTAAATCCAATTGCTGGTATGACTTTTGTAAATGGACTTAGGGCGCTACTACGCCAAGATCCAAATATCATAATGGTAGGAGAAATTCGAGATTCTGAGACTGCTAACTTAGGTATTCAAGCCGCGCTTACAGGCCACCTTATGTTCTCCACACTTCACACAAATAACGCGGCAACATGTTTGCCCCGACTTCTAGACATGGGTATCGAACCTTTCTTGATAGCTAGCACGGTAAGAGCAATTGTTGGTCAGCGATTAGTCCGCAGACTATGCGTAGACTGCCGCGAAGTTTACGTTCCAGATAGTGCAGTTCTTGCACAAATATCAGAAATTTTCGGAACCAATGACGATGCCACGATGAAGCAAATACATGATCTCGAAGCAGAAGCACTAGCGGCTGGAATTGGCCAAACAAACACATCAAAGATCAACAAGGAATCGCCTGCCGAACTCAGTACAACCCCTGGTAAAATAACAAAACTTTGGAAGATGCACGACGGTGGCTGCGAAAGCTGTGGACATATTGGTTATAAAGGTCGCATGGGTATCTATGAAGTTTTAGGAAGTTCCGCAAAAATTCAGGATTTGATTGTTTCTAATTCTACTAGCGAAATCATCCAAGACCAAGCTATCAAGGACGGCATGATAATTATGCAAATCGATGGATTCATTAAGGCCCTCCGTGGCCAAACTACAATAGAAGAAATTCTACGCGTTACGGCTGAGAAATAAAATGAAGTTCAATTACACCGCTACTAACAAAGAAGGCAAGACTATAACTGGAGTGAGTGAAAGCACGACTAAAGAAGCCTTGATAGCCAACCTGAATCATCAAGGACTAAGACCTATAGTCGTCAAAGCAATTAGCGGCAAGAACCCCCTAATTAACCGTTTCAACAAAAACAAGAAGGTCAAGCAAAAGGAAATCGTTGTCTTTACTCGCCAATTATCTACAATGGTTGGGGCTGGAGTACCACTAACTAGGTCACTAGCTATGTTGCAAGGTCAGACAGAAAGCAAATACTTTAAGATTGTTTTAACTGGTATCACAAAAGACGTGGAGAGCGGTATACCACTGGCTGACGCATTAGCTAAATATCCAAATGTATTTTCTGAAGTTTTCGTTAATATGGTCAGGGCAGGAGAGGCTGGCGGTATTCTTGATGAAATTCTAAAACGACTAGCCACTCAAGTCGAACAAGATTCTAGCATGCGCAAAAAAGTAAAGAGCGCTATGACTTACCCTATCGCAATATTAACCATCACTACCGTAGCCTTCTTTGGTGTCATGATATTCGTTATTCCAAAAATTGGCAAAATCTTAACCGACCTTAGTGACGGTAAAAGCTCGCTACCTATTTATACCCGCGTAATGTTGTCTGGTAGCGCATTCATGCAACATAATGCCATACTAATATTAGTAGTATTTTTTGGAGTAATATACGCTGTTAGGCGCTATATAAAAACCCCTAAGGGCAAGTATCAATTCCACGCGTTACTACTCAAGACACCTGTAATAAAAATGATAATTACCAAGGTAGCTATTGCTCGATTCTCGCGCACATTTGCATCACTTATGTCAGCGGGTGTTGGAGTGCTAGAAGCTTTGGATGTAACAGGTGGCGCAATCGGCAACAAAGTCATAGAAGCCGAATTAAAAGAAGCCGCTAAAGCTGTGAAGAACGGCAAACAACTCTCTGAGCCACTTAGTGAAAGCAAGCATTTTCCACCTATTGTTAGTCAAATGCTAGCTGTTGGCGAAGAAACCGGTCAGATCGACACCATACTTATTAAAGTTGCTGATTTTTACGAAGAAGAAGTCGAGGCCGTAGTTGATGGTCTTAGTTCTATCATAGAACCGTTAATGATTATCGTACTGGGCGCGGTAGTAGGCCTAATCGCAGCCAGCGTCATGGGACCTATTGCTAATCTAAGCAAAAATATCGGCACCTAAATTATGGCAGGAAAACGCAAACTCAGTCAGGACGGCTTTACGCTAGTTGAGCTAGTGGTAGCTATGACCGTAATGAGTATTGTTGCTCTAAGTATTCTCGGCTTGTTTACAACACTAGTCAGAAGCGCTGTTTACACAAAACGTAAGGCGGTAGCATTAACTTTCGCAACAAATCAAATGGAATATCTCAAATCACTCCCCTACGACAGCTTGGCAGTTTCGGGTGGTAGTATTTATTCTACAAGTCTACTGCCCGCAAGTACTACGCAAGTATTAAACGGCGTAACTTATACAATCAAGACGACTATTGACTACGTTGACGAGGCATACGACGGCTGTGGACCATACCCAACAGTAGCGCTCAAGCAAACATACTGTCGCAATTATCCGGCACCGACTGGGTCGCCTGCCACTGACTTAAATCCCGCTGACTACAAAATATTACACGTTTCCGCCTATGCTCCTGCAACTAACAAGCTAGCCGAAGTCGACACTCAGGTATCGGCGAGAGTAGCCGAAACTGCCAGCACTACTGGTGCATTATTTATTAGCGTAATAGATAATAC
>CALREK010000010.1:0-14069 GCA_943355165.1 uncultured Saccharimonas sp. (SeqCode)
AGTACATAATTACAGATACTTCTTCGTTGATTTTCTCGCGCATAATTAAGGTCCTTTCAAGGATTAAGTAGAATAGTTTACGGTGTTTTGTAGGTATTTTTGGTGCCCGAAAACGTATTAAAAACAAATAATAAAGAGGACATTTAAACCGCATTGTTTAAATTATCCGTGTGACCAGAAGTAGCGCAAAAGCCCTTGCTGCGTCAGTTGAACGAGATGTGTTTGAGGTTAGCAGTGACGTGAAGCCATTCGGCGTTCAGTGAGTATGCCTCTCTTTGAGTTAATAAAGCTTGCGAGTAAAAATCCACAATTTAGCGAAAGTACCCACATAACTGTATGAATTATACGCCCAAATACTACCCAAGTCAGCAAAAATGTTTGTTTATTTTATTGGGCGAGCAGTTAAGACTATTATTCTGAATATGACATAAATCAAAAGACTATAGATTAAAATTAAATTAATCTTTTGAGATTTAGACATTTTTGTATTAGTTGGTTTTTTAAGCCTAGTGTCGATTTTACCGCCGTTACTTTCGATAATTTGGATTACTATTGGTAAATCGCTAACCTGGACGCCAATTACTTCTTTGTGATCATCGTATTCCCAGATACCCGTAGGATAAGAAGGAAATTTTGAACCTAAATCACCATCCTTTATTGTGTAAGCTTTTACTCTAAGTTCGCTGCTTCTAATAACTTCATACTTTTTATTTAATAAGTTACCCAATTTAGGAATAAAGAAATTTACACCATTTGTATACATGACTTGACCGAGTAGCGTGCCGCGCTTAAGCTTGCGTACGACTAGTTTTCTTGGATGAATCAAGAAATCGCCATTTACTAGAAGCATTGATTCGTTTTCAATATCTTCAATTGAGGGCGTCGAAACTAGGCTTCGTCTTGTCTTAAGATTACTAAACAATCGTTTAAACGACGGACTACCAAGAGAACTAACTGATTGTTTGGTAAGCTCTCTAGTTAGTAGCTCATTTGACTTTTTGCTCATTGAATTCCTATAGTTCCAGCAAGCTGGTATTTAATTAATTGGTCGACACTAATAGTTATGAACACACTAGTCCTTGTTTAATAATTTAATAATCTCACGCCTCAACAACTCATCTTTCGATTTAGTCAGTAGTTTTTTAAGTTCTTTACGATATTTATCAACGCCAAGCATATTAACTGTATGTAGTGTTTGCAGCTGAGTTGCGGAGTCGCCTAACATAGTGTTTACTTGTTTTGTTATGTCGAATGTTTGGCCAAACCCCGAGAGCTTATTCGCTAAATGCGATCTTGAGCTTACTGATAATTTTTTACTCGTTACTAATTGGAAATAGATTGCTAAGTATTCTGCCTGATTGTATTTAGTCTGTTGGGCAAGAGCTCGAACCATTGAAGTTTGTATAGATGTAATCCAAGTTGGCCAATCATCGTTTACGCCAAATCTTTCAATCGTCTCTGCTAACAGCGCATATTCATTAGAGTTTTTGCATGATATCAAATTAGATAATATGCCAGCAATTTGCGTCCATTTTGGCGACACCATGTCGTCAAGAATTTTTTGGATGCTAGGACTATAGTCTCGGACGATGTCTTTATAGATTATTTCTGTGTGACCACGCCAAGAACTTTGTTTTTGGTACTTTGAGTATTCTTTAATACCTATTTCTTCAGTAAAATACTTATCACGAAGTTTATTTTTTTCAGTTTCATCGATTTGTGTACCATATTTTTTGGTTGCGACAACTTCTTTACTATCGGCAACATTAATAGCATCAAGTTCTTCTTCGGTTAGTTTCCTTTTCATTTTATTCTCCAAACATTCTATGAATTATGACTCCGTTATCGATTAGATCCTGCAATGGTCCGCTAATTTCTGTAGTTGCGCGCGTCCAAAGCTCTAATTTTAATGCTAAACAGTAACGGTAACTATCAAAAAAATCTTCATAAGTTCTATACTTTATAGATTTCTTTCAATTACTCGGTCCTGAGCACTGGCTTATCGGGAAGTTCCCAGCCATTTAGATTTGCTAGCGCCGCTTCTTCTTCGTATTTTTTGAGCTTCTTTTCATCGCTCATATAATCAATTTCATGATTCTTAAAAGAAAGATGGACTAATATCCTCTCCGGTTTATGTTGAAAATTTTCTTTATATTTTTTTAAATAATCATTCAATTGATTGAAGCTCTCGATATGATCATTGCTACTATCACGAATTCGGTTAGTCCATATATCTCCTCGAAATATTATACTTTCTGCGTGAGTGTTATATAAATATGCGCCAATGATTACTGAGTCAGGATATTTTTTATTAATGTAATCCATTACATCTGGTATGTCGACAATGTCCCAAGCAAACTTATCAGACAGTGTCACTTCATAATCTTTAAAATCTATTATTTTCGAAGCAATATTTTTCGTGATTTCGTACATACTTTTTCCTAGAAAGGTATAAATACCCTGTGAATTATTTCTTCGTTTTCAATAATATACTGAAATTCGCCTTCTATTCCGTCATAGGCTCCTTCTATTATAACCCATAACTTATAGGCCTCGTCTCCACCCTTCAGTAGTAGCTGCTTACCGTATGCGCCATAATTATCAACTATCGATGAAAAATTATGGAATTTATCTATCGACTTGGATAGTACGTCTGCGCTTCTAGGTAGCCCTTCGAGCGGATTAATTTTTGGCACTGCTTCGGACGCAGTACCAATAGCTTCAGTAGCATTAGCGGCTACGCCACTTGTTGCCATGATTGAGCCAGCTAATGCCGACCCGGCAGCGAGGAGTAGACCGCTTGCGGCGCCAATAACAGCGTGTATAGCCGTGGTACCGTCAATTTTACCTCTAGCCGCAATGCTTATACCGGTAGCCGCAATAGCACCCAAAGCGGCTACGCCAATTGCGATTCCAGCAGTCAGAGCGACAGCACCTGCAATTATCGGGAGAACAATTATCGCAATCGCCACAATAGCGACCGCAGCTACCGCACCAGCAACCCATCTAGCCCATTTTGGTACTCCGAACATGCCATTGTAATCATCGAAGTTAATCGGATCTTGGACGTAGACGTAGGCGTTTGAGGTGCCACCTTCGACTGGGTCGGCTTGGAGGAAGCGGCCGAGACTTGGTATGTAGACTCTTTGACCCATTTGGACTATACCGAGAGTAAACATCGTTTCTTGCTTGCGCGCAGGATTTGCAGCCCAACCCATAAATTGGTTGGACGAATTGGTTGTTCCGGTTGTAAATGCGCCCAATGTTCCGGCTATTAAGCCTTCACCAAAAGGTCCATCTGCCATTAAGCTACTGGTCGCAACGCCAGAAGCATTTATGGTCAGCGCGGTGTCGCCATGGAAGTTCTTGAGACTGTAGATTATTCGCTTAGTAGCATCTGTGTTGGTTGGTGACTTTGTGAGCGTTACAGCACCGGGGAGCGATATGTAAGTGTCAATATTTGTACAAGACGAAGCATTAGTTAAGCTGCAAGATTGGAGAATTCTACCGCCGGCAACGTACCTATATGACTTGTTCAAGACGCCTTTTAGGTATTCTTTTTTCCTGACTATTGCGCCACTCGCAGTTTTGGTATATTCGATTCGGTTTGTGCCCTGAGAGATTATAGTATTCTGGTCAGAAGCATTGTAGGTAAATTTAATTGGTACGCCTCCACCAGCGAACGACGCAGTGTTGCCATGATCATCATAGGTCGGTGCCCCGATTTGTATGTCACTGCTCTTTATCAGCCTATCGGCCATGTCGTGACAGTACCAGTTACTACTTTGTTGGGTATTGGTAAGGAGATTTGTTATTGCTGAGCTTGTTCGATTTGAATCTTTGTTTGCATTTTCATTCACACCGGGTAGGTTTTTGCATGCCAAATCTCGGATATTGAATCCATAGTCAAACTTTGTTTGACCAACTGTGGCGCTTGTTAGTCGTCCGAGTTTGTCAAAGCTGAAGCTGCTATTAATTGTCTGTCCGTTATATGTTTGAGACGCTCCAACGGTTTTTCCTAACTGACTTAAGGCTACTGATTCGTCAAAGATCTTGCCGTCGCTTGTTTGATATGTGCTGCCAGTTACTCTTTGCATGCCATCGTGTTTAACAAGGTTCAATTTTAGGGTGTTGCCTAAAGCATCTTTTGCTTGTGAGTAGACAATACCGGTAACTCGACTGAAGTTGTCGTAGGTCATTGTTGCCTGATTTACGCCATCAATTGCGTAAGCAGTGACGCGGTCTAAGCTGTCGTAGGTGTAAGTTTCGGTGCCAACCGGACTGACTATTGAGGCCGCCCTGCCATTTGCATCAAAGGAAGTTGTGTAGATATTGCCCCAAATATCTTTGCCAGATATCCCCCTGCCAAGTAAATCTATGCCCGATTCGGTTGTGCCAACTAATGAGTCGGTTGTGCTGCTTTTAAGAGGGTTTCCAAGAATGTTATAGGAATATGAGACTGTTCGACCAACGCGACCATTGATAGTAGGCTGTACAACTTGCGTCTTGCGACCTCTTGCATCATAGGATGTGCAGGTCCATGGGTCTTTGTTCATTCGTGCGGCTACTACTCTGCCCTTTTTATCGTAGACAAACTCTTTGGTTCTACTGACAGCAACGCCTGCACCATCAGGATCCTGCTCGGTTGTTATTTTGCCAAAGCCAGCTTGGCTTACTGCGTCAATTGCTGTGGTACAAGGATTATCGACTGCTTCAGTTGCGCCATAATATGTGTAAGTAGTCGTGTTGCCACCAGGCAATGACTTACTGGTTTGTCTGAGCAAACTATTGGCCACACCTTGAGCTTCATAGCTTGCCGACGAAGTATAGGATAGACCGCCCACGTCGGATGTAGTGCTTTGCATCAAGCCGAGTTCTGGGTTGGTGCCGTAATTTATAGAGGATGACACGTCTCCGGTTACTGAGTCAAAGGCCTTGTTTGAAGTGTTAAGATTATAGCCAGGCTTTATTAAGTTTGCGAACTCCACATAGCTAGCTTGAACCGGTAGTCCTGGGCCTTGAACAAAAGTGCTCATATAGCCATCGCTAGCAGTGTCAATAAATTCTATAGTAAAGTCGTACTGCTTCCCTGCCACTGCGTTAAACACACCAGTTTGATTTACGGCCGTACTATTTATCGGCTTATTTACTACTAATTTTCCATCAATATATAGTCTATAAATGTCGCTAGCAGTATTTACGTTACCGTTGAATGTATATGCTCCTGTTCCAGGGAAAGTTACTTTACCGCTACCTCTTAGGCCGATTCCTGTTGAACCTACGGCAGTGGCTGTAATTGGTTTTTGATTATCGTAGGCTATGCGGTTTGTACCTGGCTCTATATTTGTGGTATATAATTTTGGTGCACCGTACAAGGTATCGCTTTTCGCATCAAACCATGCAACATTTAACCCGGTAATGGCTTCGTCATATTTAGATTCGGTCTTGGGCACTTGTGTGGAGTATGCAGCTAGAGGTCGACGACTAGCATCAAACCATTCTTTTGGTGCTGGGCCGTAGTTTTCGATTGGTAGATCGTTTTGATCATATATAGTGGTCGTTTTTAGGCCTAAAGGATCGGTTGATGACAAGGTGTAGTCTTTGATTGAATGCCATTCCGTTGTGCCGATATTACCGGCTTTGTCGTAGGTCCTAATTGTTCGGTATGTGTTGTCGAAGTCAATCTTCTGCGTGTAGCCTACTGGCTCGCTCGTATTACTTATTTTGACTGTGGTTGAGCCTTTTATAGGGGTCCTTCTTGTTATATACAATGTTCCGTCGCAACCTTTATAGAACACACTCGTTATTGACCCATTATTGACTACACCGGGGTTACCGATCATGCAATTTTGTACAGTCTGGAATGGTTCATAAAGCCCAGACGACGGATTATAGTGTCCATATCGCAACTGACCCGCAGTGTTTCTGGCAACAATATGAATGTTTTTATCAGGCGTAGTTGTTGCTTGAACGCCATTTCCAAATTGTTCAACTGAGCCGAGGGGGTTAGCGAAACTTTCCCAGCTCGAGTTCCAGTTACGTGACCAAAGCGTTGAAGGTCCTTGACCTAGAGTAGGTCCGCAACCAATTGCGAAGATATTTAACCTATCAACTCCCCAAGACGAAACCGAAGGCGCGTCGGATAAGCACCCCCCCATACTTCCGAATGGCGACCAACCTGTAGTCGGCGTCCAATACCGGTGCTCGATTTCATTATTCACATTACGTCCAACTACGTCCATGCGTGTGCCATTATTAGTCCAGCTGGTTGCTGATGGCGATGAAATAATCGTGCCTCCACCTAACGGTACGTAGCTGGTCCAAGTACCGTTTATGTAGGACTTTGTCCAAAGCTGATTATCAGAACTCCTAATAAATATGTCTATTCTGTCTTTAATCATGCTAGTAACACCAGGATCGTTAAGTACTACTGCACCGAGGTCCTGCCAGTCAGACCAGCTGGTACCATCGTAAAATCTGTAGGATGCGCTTTGCCCGAATCTAGTAAATAGGTTTATTCGATCATCGCCCCAGGTGCTTGCAACTGGGTTGCCCTCTGGATTTGGACCAAGAGACTCAGGAGTACTCCAATAACCAGTGTCGGCTATTTGATAGTTGTAGCTGTGAATTCGTCTTGGGCTTCCGAGCGCTGCTGCTGGTTCGGTGATCTTGCTTACCCTGCCCAATATGTCGTAGCTAATTTCTGATGTTGCATTTGCATCATCCAAAATTGTTCCTGCTACAATCGCATCATTTGCCAGGCTGCTCTTTTGTTGTGTTATTCTTCCCAAGCTATCGTAGCCTATATCCGTAATATTACCGCCCGGTAGTTCTAGGCGAGATAATAGTCCTTTTTTGTAATAGAAGAATGTGGCGTCGCCGTCAGTCGTCTTAAAAGCACAAAGCATATTTGATGGTGCAGTTGGATCAAAACCAGTTGGTGGCGCTTTACAATTAGTATCGCCACTATAGTAAAGTGTTCCGTTTCGGCTTGGATTAACAGGATCGGTAATTTGCGTTAATCTTGGCGGAATTCCACTATAGGTGTATTTAAGTGCAGTTGGATTTTTGGCATTTGCCGGCGTACTCACTTCTCTCAGTGTGCCGTCAACATTGAATACATAAACCATGCCACTCGTAGCATTAAGAGTGATGCTGCCATCATTGTTTCTGACTAGTAAACTGTGATCGTTTACTGGCGAGGTATAGCTGCCTTTTGCTGCATCCCACTTAAACTCGCTAGATGTTCCTGCGGCGTCAGATAAAATTACGCTAGATGGAGTTACTCTTGCATAATCATAGGCTAGAGCGCCATCAGCATCTAAATTTAAGTTCCAGCCATCAGGCAGAACTTTCACTTGGCTGCTTAACCAATTGGCAGGAACATCTTGTTCGGCAAGAGTAGCGCTCTTTACAGTGAAGTAGAGGTTGGCGGCGCCACCAAGCTCATAGTATTCAATTTTTATAGGTACACTTTTGCCGCCGATTAGACTAACGCCCGGGCTTGAAGTGGAGCTAACTGCTCCATCCGGTGCGTAGTCATTTATAATTACCTGTCCATCAACTGTCACGCGTGCGGCATCATCAGCGGTTGTCTTGAATGTATATACGCCGTCTGTTGGAGCGGTTACGTAGCCTTCATATGTGGACATCCAGTTGTCGGTAGGTCCAGACGCCACTGCCGATCCTGTACTCCAGTTAAATTGACTACCAATTTCTGTCCTTGACGAAAATGCACTCGATTTATCTGCGGGTGCTGTGTGAGAGCCGTTGTCGTTAAAGTAAAATGATTTTAATCCATTCGTAGGGTTGGAATCCTTAAGAGGTGTTCTAAGCCAATCATTTGGGATTATTTGGGCAGGTGTGACCAGGCCCTTAATATAATTTCTTACATAAGCCAGACCGCTAATTTCGACATAATCTATTTTAATAGGAACTATATCGCCCGCATTTAAAGCAAATGTCTGAGTTCCATAACATGTTACGGTTGAATAACATGTTCCGTTATAGGCCACCTGCTCAACCCCATTTATGGTTATTCTAATTGTATTGTAGTCGTCATTTATACCACCAAATGTATAAGTGTCTGTTGCGGGTGCGACAAAGTAGCCGTTCCATTGGGCGGAAAAATTATCCGACACAACTACATTTGACGATGGACTAGCCGTTCCCCAATCAAAATTAACATTTTGATCAACTCTTGTTAAAGCGGGTGAACCACTCAGATTATTGTTGTTGTAGTATGATCCAACTAGCCCAGGTTTAGTTTTCTTGGGGCTATTGTAGTCTAGGCCAATTCCTATGTTTCCACCGAGTGCCCGCATGGAGTGTGAGCTGGCGCTTGTAGATACATTACCAGTTGCTAGTCCGACAGATACTGGACCGGCGCTATCATAACTCTGAGTATTGTCTTTGCCAGTACGTAAGTTAACCTTGAACGACCTGACCCAATTTGGCGATGTATAACTGTATAATTGGCCATTAACCCAATTTGACGTATACGCATGCCAGTAATATGTCGTACCATCTTGAAGTACGCCCTCCGGTATTGTCCATTGCGTATCTGTCACATCCCTCGAGTTAATTATCGCTCCTGTCTCGGCATCAGGACTCGTACTTAGTCTGTAGTAGTATTTAATTTGATCGCCCGTTGAGCTGCTAACAGGATTAATTTGCAGAGTCGGTTGGTCGGTAACTATAGTTTGATTGTCTGCCGGCAAAACAGGTGAAGTCATTGGTGCTTTTGGGCTATAAGTAAATGATACGTATGTGCCCTCAGGGTCAAAATTTTTAAAGGTGTCGCAACCACACTCTTCGCCAACCATCATTAGCCAAGCGCCGTAATCACCAAGCGCAACCTTCTGACGATAAATCTCGGTTACATTAATGTCACCCGAGGTGCTAACACCAGAAAAACCGGGACTCATTGGCGCTGATATGCAGTTAAAGCTATTGAGGCAAGGAGCCCAAAATGCGGCAAACTGGTGAGCGGCATAATTGCCTGTCCAGAATGTCGTGTTTGTTAATTGAGTTAAGTGTAGGTTGGCGTATACGAGATCCTGCCCTGCCAAGAAACTGTATGGGACGGAAAAGGCTCCGCGCCACGCTCGCCAGATATTACTGGAGTCAAGTAATGACCCCGAATATATGTTACAAATGGATGAGTTACATACATATCCATCACTTTTGAAGGACATATAATTGCCGCCTGCTCTAGTGCCAGAGAACTGCGCTGGAGATGTAGTCGGGTCAATAACTGCAGGAAAAGAATCGGCAGAAAGTCGTTGTAAGAAATCTTTGTTTACCCATGTCCTTAGTACGCCATCTTTATATTCTTGGTTATAAACGCCTGGTTCGGTGACTAGCCCATGATTATTCAGAATCAGGTTAATAGGTGTAATATTGAACTTTCCGCCAAGCGAGCCGTCGACTTTGAAGGCGCCGGGGTTGTCTTTGTCAGGAGTTAACGTGCCTCCGCTAACCTTAAAGGCAATGTTATTTGTGGCGTTTTTGTCCTTTAGTTCGATGTTCAACTTTAAAGATTCTGAATTTACAATGTAATCCAGATTTACGCCTGGCCATATGTCGTAGTAGTGGACTGTTTGCTTGCCTTGACTGTCGGTTGTAAGTACTGGGTCAACATCTTTTGCGTCGATAGGTGAATAAATAAGAGTGTCTTTACCAAGCTCAATCCTAGCCATGCCAACACTGTCATTGCTCGAAGACAGTTTTGCCTGCCAGTCGTTAGCCTTAACTTTATAACTAGTCACGCCCTTAAAGGCTGATCCTATAAAACCTAATAATTTTCCAATTCCTTGAGAATTCGCTGCGTTAGTATCTTCAACAAGCGTGCTGTTTATAGTCTCCCACTTGCCGTTTTTCTGATAAAACTTCGAACTAATATAATTTTTTTCCGTCAGACTGCCGTCGGTGTTTTGGATTACTTCTTTATATCGTTCGCGCTTATCGACTAGTTCTTTTTGTTCAAAGCCGTTTTTTTTAGGCTCGTTTATCCCAGGACCGTGTAATTCTTGTTTTGGATCTAAGCTTTTGCCCTTTATGCCTTCAGGCTTTTCCTTGCCTTTTTGGTTTTCTACATTAAGAGAGTTTGATTTTTTAGGGGCAGCTAATGCTCTAGCGGTATACCATGGCACAAAACTAGTTAAGCTAAATGATGTGATTAGAATAAGGCACAAAAAAACCGCGCGAACGCGGTTCAGGGTCAATGCCTGCTTGAGCAGTATGAGCCTGCTCTTTAAGATTTTAATAAGGATTTTAGAAATGTAGTTCATTCTGATTCTCCTCTTAAGTTAGATATATTTATACTCCGAAACACCAATACTTCAATGGAAAAGTTTTTATCACAACATCCATGTTATTGTTCCCGCTAGGCTAAGGGCTAGATCTTATGATTTATAATCTGAGCTGCTTTATTTGATGTTATCTAAAAATTCAACAAGTTGCCTTGGAGTGATCTCGGCTTTGATTATGTATCCGTCAGCGTGTTTCTCTATATCTGTGCGGTTTTCTTTACCTTGGTCTAAATTCGTCGTGATAATAATTTTCGCCCGCAAGTCGGCCTTTTCTTCTCTAAGATGTCTGAGTATGTCTATGCCAGTCATGTTCGGCACCATAATATCGAGCAAGATTATGTCGTAGTCGTTGGTCATAGCCATGGCTAGTCCCTTTAGTCCATCTGTCACGACTTCAACTTGGTATCCACCTCTTGTTAGTGCGCGCGAGTATAGCTCGCTTATAAAGAATTCGTCTTCAACGCAGAGAACTTTGCGTACAGTTTTGGTGTTATCGGTAGCTGTATCCATTAGAGGTATTTTAGCAGATTTAAGTAATCATTCATAAGCATCTTAGCGCCTGTAAAGTGAATGGTTCTTTATCCAGCCATGTGTATTACGAGTGATTCCTTGATTGCCCGTCTTTAGTTTATTGGTCACCATGACATAAGGTAGTACTGTGAAGCTGAATGTTGATCCCTCGCCCTCTTTGGAATTAACCCAAATGTCTCCGCCATGAGCATTGACTATCGCCTTGCTCAGGTAAAGTCCCAGCCCTGTGCCACCTACCATAGCTTGTGTGCGATGGTTGCGGTAGAACTTCTCAAAGAGCTTTGGTAAAACGTTCGTTGCTATGCCTACTCCAAAATCTTGAATCTTCGTCTCGATTATTCCGTTCTTGGTTAGTGATGTGCTGACGACAATTTTGCCAGCGTTGTCGCCACTATATTTTATTGCGTTATCCAGTAAATTGCTCAAGACTTCATAAATACTAACGCTGTCTACTCCGACCGTAGGCATATTAGCTGGCGCTACAAATTCAATAGTTTTGTTATGAACTTTTGCGCGCATACTGATTCCGCTAATTGCGCTCTGGATTATGTCTGGCCATTTTTGCTCGCTAAGTTCCAGATTTAATTTATCATTTTCTAGCCTAGAGACATTAAGAATGTTGTTAATGAATGTCGATAGCTGTCCGGCTGCTACCTGCATTTTTATCATAAAACCTGCCAGCTCGACATCTAATTTACCTGACAGTTCTTCCTCGAACACGTCAATATAGCCGCGCAGCAAAGCTACTGGGTTTCGTAACTCATGTACGGCGATAGATACAAAGTTTAATGACGAATCATCGTTACTATAGTCTAGCGTTCTGTCATATAAGGTTAGCGTAGTTTCTATACCTGTGCTGCTATCAAGATTATAATTTGCCGTCATGTCTATTTGTTTAAGACCAACTTGATCGCCTAAAGGTAGCCTTACGTGACTCCATGACTTGCTAGTCGCAATATTGTTCGCTCTTGTGTGATTTAACCAGGTGTCGTAAGTGTCGTCACTAGGAAATGATAAGTCAAAAATATCATACATATTATGGTTCATAATCTCTGCAGTGGCTTTACCTAAAAATTTGCTTGCAGCAGTGTTTATGAAAGTTATCTTCTGGGACTTATCCATCATAATAATCGGGATAGATAAGCTGTTCATCAAAGAATTTTCGTTTGGTGTAGCTCTAATTAGTGGACTATTTTTTGCGCTACTTGCTATGGAGTACACTTCTCTGCTTAGCTCCGCGACCAGTTCTCGGCCTAGCATGACATCATCTAGGATCGGTGCGGCGTAATCAGATTTGTCTGGAGACACATAGTTTATGGCACGCCCAAGAATGTCTATTGGTTTACTCAGATAATTTGTTGATGCAATAGCAATTACTAGCGCCGACATTAGAGCGACAGATGCTAGGATAATCACCACTGTAGATGGCGTCAAGTTTAACAACTTTGCCCCAACTATAAATGTTGCAACAAGTAGCAAGTTATTAATCAGCAAAATCAGTCCTAAGTGTAGCTGAACCCCACGCTTAAAACTTTTAAAGTAATTCATTTTGTTGCTTATTTGTAGGTTACATTCGTAGCTTTATCTACTAAGGTGATCCATGTTTGACCGGCATTAAGTTTGAGCGGTTGACCAGCAGCATTAGTAAATACGAACTGCGTTGTTCTGTCGGATTTTGTCCACGTGCCTTCAGTTATGGTGCCGTCTTGAAATACAAACATATGTCCGTTGCCTGTTGTCGAGTAGTCGGTATGCTGGCCGTCACTAGCAATCCCCCGCTCCATAACTAAAGCGATTACCACTTTTGGTGCAAGCTGGCCAGCTGACTTTTCGTCTATATGTGCGGCGCCACCTTCACTCCTTTTGTAAGTGTTAGTAGCTAAGTCGTAGTCGTAGTGAGCGTTAAAATCTGGTCCAGAAATTGCTAGGTCTATAGCATTTACGGCTGGGACTGGCGTAGTTGTTGTGACGGTAGGCTTAGTGGCCGCAGTTGTAGTAGTAGGTTTTGGAGTTGTTGGGGAGTCCTTTTTTCTTGGGAAGGCCGCGAACTCAACATATTTGAAACCTTTTGCAGCATTAAGTGCGTCCATTTTGTCAAAGCTGGTATATACATTGTGAGGCGCAAATCTTTGAGTAATTCTAGTGTAGGAGTTGCCGTTAGCGAATTGGTCAAGGTCATGTATGCCGAATGTTTTGATCTCTGCCAAAGCTTGTGGGGCGCCGCCAACATGAGCGATGGAGGCATTAAAGGGCATCAAAAAGTCTAGATAGTATGGTCGTACGCTGCGGACTGGTCCTATGTAGTCAGGTCGCGCTTCTTGGTAAAGGGCTAAGAATCTTGTTATTCCTCCTTCGGCAATAGCTTCGTAAACTATACCGGCGTCTTTTAGCCCAGATTGTGGGCGTGCTTCAAAGCTGTTCTCTATCATAATGCCCGTAACGGGCCTGCCTACTAGGCTCAAATCAACTTCCGCTCCTGTCAATGGCGATGGCCCAGTTGTAATTGGCGGTGGAACTGGTTTGGTTGTTTTTGTAGCCGTAGTTTTTACTTTAGGTGATGCACTATAGTGTTTGTATAATTTCATACCTCCATACACACCTGCCGCTATAATCGCTATCAGCACGACAATCAGAATTGCCCACTTTTTCTTGGTCATTTCGGTGCGCTTAAAGAATATTCTTCTTGTTTTTGGTTCGGTTGTGGCCGTCGTTATATCTGCCGTGACCGAGGTTTCGTCATTGATTTCTAGGGGCTGCGTCTCTTTCTGTAGTTCAGTAACTGCATCTTCTGACTCGATGTCGAGATCTAAAGGATCCAGCTCAGAGTGCAGGCCTTTAACAGTAAGTACCTTCTTTGATTTAATTTTTGTTTTTGGTTTGTTTTTAGGCCAAGAAATATCATCCATAGACTACATTGTAACAGTGCTAATGCTTATTTGCCTATAGGCACAAGCTAAATGCTAAGACACTACTTATTACTAGTGGTTAGACTGTGCGATTTATTTAAATGCTAGATATGCTGGCGCTGATACGACGAAGTGTAGTTTCTTTTCCGAGTACAGATAGTGTGTCGGCTAATCCAGGAGATGCAGGCGCCCAAGTTGTAGCAATTCTTATTAAGCTAAATAATATGCCTGGTTTTTCGCCTGTTGTTTCTAGTAATTTATTAAGAGTATCAGATAAATTATTGACGCTAAAATCAGAGTCGGTAAGAACTTCTAAGGC
>CALREK010000011.1:0-13974 GCA_943355165.1 uncultured Saccharimonas sp. (SeqCode)
ATCGACCTCGGTACTACCAACAGTGCTATGGCTGTAATGCAGTCTGGCAAAGCAGAAATTATTGCTAACTCTGAGGGTGCTCGCACTACTCCGAGCGTAGTTGCTATCAACAAAAAAGGTGAACGCTTGGTTGGTCAGGTTGCACGACGCCAGCAAGTTACTAATAGCAAAGACACAATTTATGAGGTAAAACGACTGATTGGTCGTAACTTTAACGACAAAGAAGTTCAAAAAGATCTTAAGCTTATGGGCTACGAAATCGTTAAGAGCGGCAACAGCGCCAAAGTTAAAATGGGTGACAAAGAATATAGCGCCGAAGAAGTAAGCGCAATGATCTTGGGCAAGCTTAAGGCTGATGCAGAAGCTTTCTTGGGTGCACCTGTAACAGAGGCTGTCATTACTGTTCCAGCCTACTTTGACGACTCACAGCGCCAGGCCACTAAAGACGCAGGTAAAATTGCTGGATTAGAAGTAAAGAGAATTATCAACGAACCAACTGCTGCCGCATTGGCTTATGGTCTTGATAAGGAAAAGAAGGGCGATGAGAAGATTGCTGTATTTGACCTTGGTGGTGGAACATTCGACGTTTCTATCCTAGAGTTGGGCGACGGAGTTTTTGAAGTTAAGAGCACAAATGGCGACACCCACCTTGGTGGTGCCGATTTTGACCGCGTGCTTGTAAATTATTTTGTCGATGAATTCAAAAAAGAAGCTGGAATAGATATTTCTAACGACAAAGCCGCCATGCAGAGATTGCGTGACGAGGCCGAAAAAGCCAAGATCGAACTATCAAGTGCTCAAGAAGTAAATATTAATCTTCCTTTCTTGACTGCTGATGCTGAAGGTCCTAAGCATTTTGAGCATAAATTGACTCGAGCTAAGCTAGAAAGTTTAGTCTCTGATCTAATCGAAAAAACCAGTATCCCTTGCGAAAAAGCGCTAAAAGATGCCGGTCTTAAGGCGAGCGACATAGATGCTATCGTACTTGTCGGTGGTATGACTCGTATGCCAGCTGTTGCCGAGCAAGTTAAGAAAATCTTTGGTAAAGAGCCGATGAAGGGCGTAAACCCAGACGAAGTTGTAGCCGTAGGTGCTGCAATCCAAGGTGGAGTATTACAGGGAGATGTTAAGGATGTTCTGTTGCTTGATGTTACTCCGCTATCACTAGGAATCGAAACTCTTGGTGGCGTCGCTACTAAGTTGATAGAACGCAATAGCACTATTCCTACTAGCAAAAGCGAGGTTTTCTCGACTGCAGCAGACAATCAAAGTTCAGTCGAAATTCACGTCGTTCAGGGTGAGCGAGAATTAGTGACTGACAATAAGAGTCTAGGACGATTTGTTCTGGACGGTATTCCGTCTGCTCCTCGTGGAGTTCCTCAAGTAGAAGTTACATTTAACCTAGACGCTAACGGTATCTTAAATGTTACTGCTAAAGATAAAGGCACTGGCAAAGAACAGAGTATTACTATTCAGGGTAGTTCTGGACTAAGTAAAGATGAAGTAGAAAAAATGGCTAAAGACGCCGAAGCTCATGCAGAAGAAGACAAAAAATTGCGTGAATCTATTGAAGCCAAGAATCATCTAGACAGCGCTATATATCAAGCCGAAAAGATGAAAGACGATAATAAGGACAAATTAGCTGAAGATGATCTGAAGACTCTTACGGACGCAATTGAAGAAGCCAAAAAAGTTATTGCTGACGAAAAAGCGGACAAAGAGGCTCTTGAAGCTGCCGCTAAATCTTTAGTAGATACTACGATGCCAATTGGAGCAAAGATGTATGAAGCTGCTGCAAAAGACGAAGAAGCGAATGACGAAAACGCAGAAGATAAGAAAGACGACAAAGAAGAGCCTGTAGAGGGCGAAGTCGTCGACGACAAAAAGTAAGCTTATTTACGCTTAAATTGGTGATGTCATAGTAAGCTCAGTACATAGGAGTTATACTGGTTATAGATATGAAAAAAAACAAGAGAATACAAAGTATAACCAATAAAGTTTTTGGTTATAAGCTCAGCCAAACCTTACCAGTGATTTTGATATTTTGCGGAATTGTCGGATTCGTGGCATCGTTTATATTGGTCCAGGATCATATTGCACTAATAAAAGATCCTAGTATTAGTTTTATTTGTGATCTAAATCCAGTTCTTAGTTGTGGCTCTGTTATGCAGTCCAAAACTGCTACGGTCCTAGGTTTCCCTAATCCGTTGATGGGGCTGGCTAGTTTTACCGCAATGATCTTCTTGGGTGTTGTTATGCTGGCTGGTGCCAAGATGAAGAAGTGGTTCTGGCAATTATATTCACTTCAGATGGTTGGCAGTCTGCTGTTTATGTTGTTCTTGATGGAGCAAAGCCTGTTTGTAATAAAGGCGATTTGTATCTACTGCTTGACGGTATGGATTGTGTTGATTCTAAGTTCTTGGTATACGGTGCTTTTTTTGATCGAAAATAAAACAATAAAAATTAAAAAGAAATACGCTAAATGGCTTAGGTTTAATCACGGAGAAGTACTGGTAACTATTTATGTTATTTTATTGGTATTAATATTGCGTGAATTCTGGTATTTTTATGGTCCTAAGCTGGGCTTTTAAAAGAACTAGCACTCGTTAGTTTAGAGTGCTAAAATAGTATAAATGGCAAAACGAGATTATTACGAAGTATTAGGACTAGGCAAGTCGGCATCAGCTGACGAAATTAAAAAGGCTTTTCGCAAAGCTGCTATCGAACATCACCCAGACAAAGGAGGTGATGAAGCCAAATTTAAAGAAGTAAACGAAGCCTACGAAGTGCTAAAAGACGCATCGAAAAGACAGCGCTATGATCAATTTGGGCATGCTGGTGTAGGTAGTAGTGCAGCAAGTGACGGCAATCCGTATGCAGGATTTGGTGGAAGCAATAATTTTGATTTTGGTGATATGGGGCTTGGAGATATCTTGGGCAGCTTCTTTGGCGGTGGTCAGTCACAGTCCCGGGAAGCTCGTGGTAGAGATGTTGAATCTAGCATTGACCTGAGCTTTGAAGAAGCTATATTTGGCGTAGAAAAAACTCTCCCGATAACCCTAGACGACACCTGTGAGCATTGTAAGGGTACGACAGCCGAGCCAGGCTACGAATTAAAAACCTGTGGTACTTGTAAGGGCTCTGGTCAGGTTACTCGAGTTATGCGAACAGTCTTTGGTAATATTCAGCAGGCAAGCGTATGTGATGGCTGCAAGGGTGTTGGTAAGGTCCCTGAAAAGATCTGTACAGTATGTAAGGGCAAAGGCACTCAGTCTAAGCGTCAAGATATACGGCTACGAGTCCCAGCTGGCATAGACGACGGCGCAACAATAAGATTAAGAGAGCATGGTCAAGCCATTGCTCATGGTCCCAAGGGCGACTTGTATGTGAATATCCGTGTTAAGCCTCACAAAAAGTTCACCAGAGAAGGTGATTTGGTGTTGAGCGAGGAGCATGTTGATATGGTTGATGCTGCACTTGGAACTGAAATTAAGGTAGAAACCGTTGATGGTCCTATCAAAATGAAAATACCTGCTGGTACACAAAGTGGAACTGACTTTAAGCTATCCGGTCATGGAGTGCCTCATCTTAAAAGTACTGCTCGGGGTAGTCATATCGTGACAATCGTCGTAGACACGCCTACAAAAATTACCAAGAAACAACAGGAACTCTTGGAGGAATTTAAGGGCAACAAGAAGCACGGCTTGTTTAGTAAGTAGACTGTTCTATTGTTGATTATAAGATTCTATACAAATGACTAATTATGGATAATAGTTAGATTAGATGAAAAAGCTTATGAATAATCAACGAGGCTTTATACCTTTAATGATTGCTCTAGTGGTAGTCGTGCTTACTGTGATTGTATTAGTTTTTTTGCGAATTCAAAAAGTTAATAAATAATAAGTCGCCTAAAAATTAATATTCTGACATAATATAGATTAGCGATGAACGAACAAAAAATAATCAGCACATTTGAACACGTAGATTTTCCAGAATATGGGATGTCTAAAGTAGTAGCCAAAATTGATACTGGAGCTTTTACCGGAGCGTTACATAGTACTAAAATTGAAGAATTTATCAAGGACGGCGTGAAGCATTTACGCTTTTCGCCATTTGACCATCCGGAGATTGTTATAGTAGCCACAGACTATGTTAATCGTCGTGTAAAAAGTTCTAATGGAGAAAGCGAACATAGATTTTTTATAAGCACTAACATCGTAATTAACGACGGTACATACCCGATTGAACTTAGTTTGGCGGATCGCAGCGACATGAAGTGGCCAGTGCTGATTGGTCGTCGTTTTTTGCGGAAAAATAAATTTCTAGTTGACGTAAACCGTGCAGGTGATATCGTAACGCTATAAGGTAAAGGATTTAATATGAAAATTGCAATTTTGTCTAAGGGTCCGGGTAACTACTCGACCAAACGTCTAAAGGAAGAAGCTGAGAAGCGCGGTCACGAAGTTATCGTAGTTAATTACGCTAAATGTTACGTGACTATTGAGCAGAGTAACCCAGTCGTTCATTACGAGGGTGAAAATCTTGATGATATTGATGTCATCATTCCTCGAATCGCATCAGGATTAACTAAGTACGGCACTGCTATTGCTCGACAGTTCGAAATGCAGGGAATATTTACCACTTCCAAGTCAATTGCTATAAACCGTACGCGTGATAAATTACGCTCTAGTCAATTATTGGCGCAAGCAGGAGTAGATATTCCTAAGACTGTATTCGCCCGCGAAACTGCTGATCTTGACGCTGTTATTGACCAGGCTGGTGGCACACCGCTAATCATTAAAGTTGCTCGTGGCACTCATGGTAATGGTGTGGTTTTGGCGGAAACACGCAAAGCTGCTCAAGCTGTAATGCAGGCATTTTATGTAGAGAGTGTGAGTTTTTTGGTTCAGGAATTTATCGCCGAATCGGCCGGTACTGATATACGTGCTTTTGTAGTTGGCGGCAAAGTAGTTGCAAGCATGAAACGACAAAGTCTAGACGATGACTTTAGGTCCAATATCCACCAAGGCGGTGAAGGTACTCCAGTAAAACTTAGTGATGAAGAACGCAAAACTGCCCTCAAAGCTGCTAAAGCAATGGGGCTCTCGATTGCTGGTGTCGATATTATACGATCTAGTCGTGGTCCGCTAGTTCTAGAGGTAAATGCTAGTCCAGGCTTTGGAATAGAGAAAATTACCGGCCATAACGTAGCAGAAAAAATCATAGAATATGTTGAGCAAAACGCTAAGGGCAAGCGCCGCAAAGACCGTATCGGCGCGTAGTTAAGTATTCTAGCCGTTTGGTCTGTAGATTAATTTTGCCAACGCTAAATAAGCAAAAGTATCAAAGTGCTCATGCTATGATATATCTATGAATGCTCTGATAATTCTTGGTCTAATTGCAGGCCTCACCACGATGTTTCTGATTGTTATTCGGACTAGTGCGTCGGTAGTATTTTTAGTGTTATGTGCAGGAATTGTACTTAGAATGTTTGTTATTGGCGACTTGACCCTAGTGATGAAATCAACGGTTCCTAATCAAGGAATGTTGGCAGAGGAGGCGCTTAATATATCGCTAGTAGTGTTGCCGGCATTTATTGCTGCAATTCTGTTACGCAAAAGCTCTAAAGGATCAAAGGCAATGCTAAATGTACTTCCCGCCATTGCTGTTGGACTACTTACCGCATTGTCGGTTGTTCCGCTATTTGCTGGGTCAACAAAGTCAAACATCACCAGCACCCAAATGTGGGCTACTCTTGAAAACATGCAAGGATTCATAGTTGCTTTTGGGCTTTTTGTCAGCATGATATTCTTAAAATCAACCCACAAACAACCGCACCCAGCTCACAAAAAGAAGCACAAGTAATCTGTTAAAACATTGACTTTTTGCTATAAATCGAGATAATATAAGGTGTTAAATTGATACTATTGTAATTGTAACAATAACTATCGCCCAATATACGGGCCCATAGCTCAGCTGGCGTCCAAGCCGTTCACGGCTAAGGACAAAAATAATTATATGCACCTTGGTGCTCTAATCAGCTGAGTAAGATTCGTCTAATAGACGAACTCAATTTTAACAATCAACCACCCCGTAATAGGGGCCCATAGCTCAGCTGGCGTCCAAGCCGTTCACGGCCCTAGGACAAAAATTATTATGTGCACCTTGGTGCTCTAATCAGCTGAGTAAGATTCGTTTAGTAGACGAACTCAATTTTAACAATCAACCACCCCGTAATAGGGGCCCATAGCTCAGCTGGTTAGAGCACCTGCCTTTTAAGCAGGGTGTCGTGAGTTCAAGTCTCACTGGGCCCTCCATATCGCTTAATTATCCTGAGCCTGTTGAAGGATGCTTAAATCAGAGGTAAATTGCCTCTGTTTTTTGATATACTATTTAAATGAGCCAGCTATGTCAAATAGTCGATTTAAACGACGAAATAATCGGCCACAAACCGAGAAACGAAATAGATTTTAAAAAGGATTACTACCGCATAGGTTGTCTATGGCTTACGAATTCAAAAGGTGAGGTTCTTATTGCCCAGAGGTTATTAGCAAAAGATAAAGATCCTGGTAAATGGGGTCCTGCGGCTGCCGGCACACTGGAAATGGGTGAGACATATGAATCGAACATATATAAAGAAGCTGAAGAGGAACTTGGATTAACTGGATTTAAGTTCATTCCCGTAGCAAAGTTGAAACTTGAAGAACCGAGAAAGGCTTTCCTGCAATTGTATAAGGGTGTTTGTGAATGGCCTGCAGATAAGTTCACCCCACAAATAGAAGAAGTAGAGAAAGTTGCTTGGGTTAATATTGAAGATCTAAGAAAAGATATACAAGAAAAGCCTGAACAATTCGTACCATCGATCAAAATTCTGCTTGAAACTGTCGAAGCTTAGTTGCAACAGCGATACATACGTCCCTCCAAGAAAAAAGATCTGCCAAAGGTAGGTCTTTTTTCTTGGTCGTTCCTGACTTGAACTCAACGAACCACTGAGTTAAGCCGGCGGTCAGCTCGGCAATTTTTGGCTCTTGTGGCCAGCAAGTTGATTAATCTAATCTAGAACTAATTATCATTAAATTCTTCTTATGCTAGCAATAAATAGAGAAATGTGGTATTATACACATATATGAAAGAATCAGCGCCAAAACTTAGGCCATTAACAGAAGTTTTGAATCCCCGCAACACACCGGAAATGGGCTTTCAGTCGTATGAAGCTCTTGGTGGTGATGGTGCTTATCGTGATAAACAAAAATCAGATTTTATAAAAGGCGACATCGTAAACCCTACTTTAGATTATCCGAAACTTGATGATTCTGAGCTTAATCAAGGAATTTATAACTTGAATAGTGTACTTTCGATTGCCGATACTTTACCGGATGAAGATGTTCGTTCGGCGGTGTGGGATAGTACAAGTTATCGTATGGCTGAAATGTACTGGTTGAAGAGTAGCAGTAATCTTATTCATACATATAAGAGCAAGTCTCCAGAACAAGTAACGGCAATGATCGATCAAACTCAAGAATTAAATGAACAACTATATGGTAAGCCTAAGAAATCAACATCAGACTCAGTTATCAGCGAAGTGTGGGCTCAGATTGATTCAAAAGAGCTTGTAGGTGTTGCGCAGACAATTAAAAATGAATTAGAAAACGGTGTAGTCGTTACTGTTGGTGATCAATCGGTTGAAGTTTTGCCGCTTGGACGTAGTGAAAGTCCTAGATTACCGCAAATACCAAAAGAATTACTAGAAGGTTTAAAAGCTAAATTATATGCCGACAATGCCGATATTGTTGAACTAGTTAACAGTTATTGGCGTGATGTTATATTGGCTCGTGACGAAGGTTCACAAGTTTTCAAGCCAGCTGATATGTTTGCAGTTTTTAAGGCTGTGCACGCCTTGCGGGATCCTGAGAATGAATCTGGCGTTGAAGTCGTAATGGAGCCATCAGCAAAGGCAATGTCGTGGGATACGCCAACCATGTCTGTAAAGATTGGCGGCGAAAGGGATGATATCGGCAGCCCTGAAACTATGTTAGGCAAAGTTTTTCATGAATATGTCGTACATGGAGGTCGGGCTATAAATGGCTCAAGAACAAATATTCCAGTGCTTGGAACAGGGCTCTATACCGAAGCCGATGAAGGTGAGAATAGTGACTATTTAACATTCGAAGAAGGTCTAGCTGGAATGACTGAAGTTGCAGTGTTAAATGATGACGCTGGCTGGAAGCCTACAAATCTTGAGAAATATTTTGGACTTGGGCTGGCTTATGAGGGCAGGGACTTTCGCCAAACTTATGAAACGCTATGGCGCGCTAGAGTACTCTTACTTGCCAAGACAGGCGAAGAGCCAACCGAGAAATCAATCGCACTAGCAAAACGCAACTCTTACGATTCCGCTGTCCGGATATTCCGCGGTACACCAACCGAAATGCCTAGACAAGATGAGGAAGGCGAGCCGCGAGTATTAACCTACAATAAAGATCTTGCTTACATGGATGGTAAATTGCAAGTTATTGAATTTTGGGATAAATATGGTGATGACCCAGAAATGGTGGACTCAGCATTTCAAGGTAAATTTGATCCACTTAACCGTCGCCAACTAGAAATTTTTCGCAAAAGCAAAAAAGAAGATTAATAATCGCAGTCTTTGTATGTTATAAAATGACAATAAGCTGAATTAGCTAAGCATCGGAAGCATTAGTAATTTTAATCTGATTTAACGTCAACTATCTTTGATATGTGACTAGTTATAAATATAAGTTTCGGCGAACGACTTTAATAGCCGTATTTTTGACGGCAGTATTGGTCGGACTAGGACTGGCTCGAACTAAAATTGAATTTCAACATTGGTGGCTAGCGGTTAGCTTATTATTGATAACAATAACCCTGCGCAGAGCAAGAGCTATGTTTGTCGTTCCTTTAATTTTACTTGGGTTGTCTATCGGTTGGTGGCGAGGCAGTGCATATATGTCGCTGCTAGATAATTACAATAATTTATATAAAAATAATGTAGTTGTTGTGGGTGTAGCTGATAGCGATGCAGTCTACGGAGATAAATCTCAAATTAGTTTTGATTTAGGTCAAATTAAAGTCATTGAACCTTATCGCATGGACTTGGTTGGCAAAATAGGTGTTAAGGGTTTTGGCGAGCCAATGGTTTATAAGGGCGATATTGTGCAGGTTAGTGCAAAATTATATCCAACTCGTGGACCACGTCAGGCTAGTCTATCATTTGCGAGCATAAAAGTTATCGAAAAATCTGACTCTTTAATTGAAGTAATTCGTCGCCGTTTTGGGGCTGGAATGCAGTCGGCATTGCCTGAGCCGGCTGCATCTTTTGGTCTTGGATTGTTGATCGGTCAGCGCAGCACGATACCAAAATCTGTTAGCCTGCAGTTAGCGGCAGTTGGCTTGACTCACGTAGTCGCAGTGTCTGGGTATAATCTAACAATAATAATGCGAGCCGTCAGGAAGTTGCTCAGAAAGCGTTCAAAATATCAGAGTACAGTCGCATCGCTACTTTTGATAGGAATTTTCTTGCTATTCACAGGCTTCAGCGCTTCTATAGTCCGAGCGGCAATTGTAAGTACTCTTAGTTTGTGGGCTTGGTATTACGGCAGAACATTTCGCCCTATAGTTTTGATATTATTGGCTGCAGTAATCACGGCCGGAGTTTATCCAATATATCTATGGTCGGACATCGGTTGGTATTTATCTTTTCTAGCTTTTTTTGGAATATTAGTTCTGGCACCGCTGATAACTAAAAGGGTATATAAAAGTAGGCAACCTAAAATATTAATGACGTTAATTATCGAAACTTCTGCTGCCCAAATAATGACTATGCCAATAATTATGTATATATTTGGACAATTTTCGGCAGTAGCATTGCTAGCCAATGTGTTGGTGGTACCGCTAGTTCCGATAGCGATGTCCTTATGTCTGGCTGCTGGTTTGGCTGGAATGTTCGTACCTTTTATGTCGGGCTGGCTGGCTATGCCGTCGAGACTATCTTTGACCTATATGTTAGATGTGGTGTCTTTATTGTCTAGATTGCCGAGAGCATTAGTGAAGCAGTCAATAACCGTATGGCAAATGGTGTTGATGTACAGCGGAATGATTATGTTAGTTATAATATTATGGCATAAAATTAAGACAAGCAGTGGTATAATTACAGATATAAAACAAGTCGTAGGCGGAGAAATATAACATATGTCTGGGCACAGTAAATGGTCGACAATCAAGCGCGCAAAGGGCATAACTGACGCAAAGCGTGGCGCTGTATTCACAAGATTAGGCAATCTAATTGCAATAGCTGCACGTAGCGGCACGGATCCGGCACTTAACAGCACTCTAGCTATGGCCATAGAAAAAGCCAAGGCCGCCAACATGCCGATGACAAATATTGAACGAGCCATTAAGCGTGTTTCTGACAAAGATGCGGCACAGCTAATAGAAGTAATGTACGAAGGCTACGGCCCCGGTGGTGTTGGTATTCTAGTTGAAGTCGCAACCGATAACTTAAATCGTACCTACCCAGAGGTTAAATTAGCTTTTTCTAAACACGGCGGCAATATGGCGGAAAAGGGAGCTGTGGCTTTTCAATTTGAGCATAAAGGATTGATTCGCGTAAAAGGTATTGGCGAAGATTTGCTTTTGACTATTTTAGATTGTGGAGCCGAAGATGCAGTTGAAGAGGGCGACGAAACTCTAGTTTATAGTGAACCAAAAGCCTTAGCCAGTGTGCGTGATGCATTGAAGCAGGCAGGATTGGAAGTAATTGAAGCCGAGTTAACTTATGTGCCAAAGACTACTATAGAAATTACAGACGCAAACACTGCAGGAAAAATCGAACGTTTGATGGATGCTCTTGACGATCAAAACGATGTCACTGCCACGCATGTTAATTTCGATATTGCTGAAGATATCGGGGCTTAGTTTAAATGAAAATTGTTGGCATTGACCCAGGCTCGGGAATTATTGGTTTTGGGTTTATTGAGCTAACCAAGAATACGCCTAAATTGCTTGATGCCGGTGTAATTAGGACAGTAATAGGCGATACCGTGGCAAATCGACTTGCAGATGTTTACGACTCATTACAGGAATTACTTGCAGAGCATAAACCCGATATTGCGGTTGTTGAAAAGTTATTTTTCTCGCAAAACGTAACCACCGCTATGACAGTTAGTCAGGCTAGGGGAGTAATATTATTAGCGCTGCAAAAAGCCAATGTTGAAATTTACGAATACACGCCTCTGCAAATTAAAATGGCCATGACAGGGTATGGAAGAGCTACGAAAGCTCAAATGCAAGAAATGGTTAGAGTTCATTTGGGTCTAAGTGAAATCCCAAAGCCGGATGATTGCGCAGATGCTTTAGCGGCTGCGCTGACACACATCACCAGTATTCGTGTACAATAATAGGACATGATAGCGCAAATAAATGGCAAAGTTTTGGAACACGATGGTAGAGTTACCGTTATTGACTGTAATGGAGTAGGATATGGCGTCTATACTCTTAGCGACGAACAGGCCCATATGCGCCTTGGTACGGACATTAAAGTATATATTTATGAGCATATAAAAGAAGAGGCGCACGACCTATACGGCTTCTCAACCAAAACACGCAAAGATTTATTTATAAAGCTATTAAGCGTCAATGGTGTTGGGCCCAAAGCTGCTGCAGCAATTACCGACCTTGCAAACGAAGGCCAGGTAAGAGCAAGTATCGCGGCTGGAGATGTTAAGTTTATATCTAGCGCGAGTGGTGTTGGTAAAAAAGTTGCTGAAAGAGTTGTAGTTGATCTTAAGAACAAGCTTGGACTCGATGCTGCCGATGACGCAACAGCTTTCTTGCAGAGCTCATCATTTAGCGATGGAGATGAGGCGCTACAAGCATTAGTTGGCCTGGGATATAGCCGTGAAGACGCCGCCATGGCACTAAGTAAGGTTGATTCAAGCCTGTCCACTGAGGCTCGCGTTAAACAGGCGTTAAAAAGGTAAACTATGGCGATTGAACGAATTATTAATACTCAAGTTACGGCTGACGACAACGACGACGACGCATTAATTGAAGTAACGTTAAGGCCAAAAACTTTTGCCGATATGATAGGTCAAGAGCGCATCAAAACTAACTTGAAGCTGGCTATTGCAGCAGCCAAGAAGCGCGAAGAGCCAATAGATCATGTCTTGCTCTACGGCCCTCCTGGACTAGGCAAGACAACGATGGCGAGCGTTATTGCTAACGAGATGGGTGCGCAGATAAGAATCACTAGCGGGCCTGCGATAGACCGTGCGGCTGATTTAGCGAGCTTGCTTACGAACTTGCAAGACGGTGACATTTTATTTATTGATGAAATTCACAGATTGAATCGTAGCGTAGAAGAAGTTTTATACAGTGCTATGGAAGATTACGCGATTGATATTATGTTGGGCAAGGGGCCTAGCGCAAAAAGCCTACGACTGGACTTGCCAAAGTTTACATTAATTGGAGCTACGACAAGGACTGGAGCACTAGCTGCGCCATTACGAGATAGGTTCGGTATGATTCATCGTCTAGAATTTTATGACCCAAGTGAGATTGCACAAATAGTGACTCGCTCAGCATCAATACTGGGTTCCAAAATCGATAAGCAGGCTGCCGACACTCTGTCTACTCGCGCTCGTTTAACTCCTCGTATAGCTAACAGATTGTTGAAGAGAGTTCGTGACTACGCCGATATTAACGGTGACGGTATTATCGATATGACTCAAACTGAAAAGGCGTTAAAATTACTAGAAGTTGACGCCATTGGTCTTGATCCAGCCGATAGATTGCTACTAACGACAATCATAGACTTGCATGACGGTGGGCCAGTTGGACTTAATACGTTGGCTGCTATTCTTGGTGATGAGGCAACTACAATTGAAGATTTTATCGAACCGTATCTGTTACAAATTGGACTATTGGAGCGTACGCCCCGTGGTCGCAAAGTAACGTCCAAGGCTTATAAGCATCTCGGCAAAACCGATAAGCGTAAACAGTCCGAACTGTTATAATAAGCGTAATGGTTGTCAAAAAAGATAATGAATATACTATGTCTCCTCACAAAATTGAGGCGTGCAAGCAGTTGTCGCCCCTTGGCCGGCGATTGTTTAAATATGTTGAGTTTGATGACGATGAAACGATTTTAGCAGAAGTTCATAAACACCCAATTGGGGTTATTGGAATTTGGTTGACGGGCGGATTTATTACTGCAGCTATTTTGATAGTAGCTATAATGACCTTGTCGAGCTCATTTTTAGTTAACCTAGGTCTTAATATTAGCAGCACAGCCATGGGCGGTATTGTCATAGCAATTGTAGCTGTATTAGTTATTTCTATGTTTGTTGGGACTTCGATTGCCGCTTTTATATATAGGAGTAGCTCGATATTCATTACTAACGAAAAAATTGCGGAAGTAGTCTACAAGAGTCTATTTAACAGAGTAGTCACTCAATCAGGAATCGGGAATATACAGGATGTAACCGTGACCCAAAAAGGTGTGTTGCCGCGATTGTTTCATTATGGAAACTTATTAATCGAAACCGCCGGCGAGACAGTGTCTCCTCAATTTTCTTATGTCCCTCATCCTCATAGCATCTCTAGAGTTGTGATACAGGCGCACGAAGATTATGTCGAAAATGAATTGAAAAGATAATTTCTACAGAAAGTTATTATTCTTGGAAAGGATTTTGGCGGGCTTCTTTGAATATTGCCTTCACCTCAACGCTGTTGTCGCTAAGCTGATTAATCTTGTCTATGGATGCTTGGTCTATTTTCGGTCGCTGAACAGTCTGCAATTTTTCAATTATTTGCTCGTCGGTTGGTTCCGCTGTAATTAGGCTATTAATTCGAAACACTATAAAGCTATACACACCCAGGCTTAATAGCACTAACATAAAAGATAAATAGCGCATTCCAATACTCTCAAATGATTTAAATTTTTTCAATGTACTC
>CALREK010000012.1:0-13834 GCA_943355165.1 uncultured Saccharimonas sp. (SeqCode)
CACGATTATCATGTACCTCTTTTTCTATACCTAGCCATGTTGGCCGTACTAGTCTTTTACGCTGTAATCGAATTTCGTCATTCAAAACACGATCACGTAATTAAGTTCAAAGAGGCTCTAAAGTGGTCGTTAATATACATATTTATATCCTTAGCTTTTTCGGTTCTAATATTTTTCTTGATCGGCAAACAAGCAGCCGGTGAATATTTAGCTGCTTGGGGAATTGAGAAGGCGCTAAGCCTCGACAACTTATTTCTTATAGGATTGATCTTTGCTGGTTTTAATGTCAAGCCAGAATACCAAAGACGAATGCTCAACTACGGCATAGCTGGAGCAATAATCTTCAGACTTATATTTATATTGGCAGGATTCGAGCTTTTAAGGCGTTTTGAATGGATAAGTGTTGTCTTTGGGCTAATCTTGCTGAGAGCATCCTGGAAGGCATACAAAGAGGCTCGTGGTGGCCATGATATTGAAGAAGAATTTGAAGCCTTAGAAGGACCAATATTTCGGCTAATGAATAAAGTGCTGCCTATTTATCCTAAGTTTGACGGCCACAAACTTACAACAAAAGTGAACGGAAAACGCATGTTAACGATGATGGCTGCAGTGATTATTGTCATAGAGTTCACAGATGTCATATTAGCTGTGGATAGTGTGCCGGCAGTTCTAGCAGTCAGCCCAGACCGTTTTATAGCCTACTCCAGCAATGTTTTTGCTTTACTAGGCCTAAGAGCGCTATTTTTTGTCTACGAAGCTGTTGCCGACAAGTTCTGGGCAATTAACTGGGCGCTGTCGGCTATCTTAGGCTGGATTAGCTTTAAGATGATAACCGGTCCGTTCGGCCTACATATACCAATATTAATCAATCTTGGCGTTCTGTTTGTATTATTTTTCGGAAGCATGATTATTTCTATCGTATGGCAACCCAAGCACAAAAAAGCTAAAGCTTAGCGCGAAATAGCGTTTAAACTATTTGACACTAAATATTTGCGCTATACGCTTGCCGAAAAGTAGCGTCTTGGTGGATAATGATTAGTGTTCTATTGAAATCGATAAATTAATTAGGGGGCTGTATGTCGAAGATTACAATTTATAGCACTGCAACTTGTGTCTACTGCAAAATGCTCAAAGACTATCTTACAAAGCATAAAATCAAATACACCGAAAAGCACGTTGACCAAGATCAGAAGTTAGTGCAGGAGCTCATGGATAAGAGTGGGCAACTTGGCGTACCATTTACAGTTATCGAAAACGACGACGAAACGTCTAGTACAATTCTAGGATTCGACAAGTCAAAGATCGATCAAATACTCGGTCTAGCATAAAAAATTAATTCAGGAGGTCAAAAATGAAGGCTATTTGGAACAGAGTAGTTATCGCAGAAGCTCCTAGAGAAGAGTTAATTTATATTGAAGGCAATTTGTATTTTCCGCCTTCTGCCGTCAATAAGGAGTATTTTGCAGCAAATGACTTTCATACAACCTGCCCATGGAAGGGTGAGGCTAGCTATTATGACGTCGAGGCTAACGGCAGCAAAAACGCCAATGGCGCCTGGTATTATCCGCAACCAAAGCCAGGGTCAATAGAAAAAGTCAAAAAAGACTTCAAGGATTATGTAGCATTCTGGCAGGGCATAACCGTCGAAGAATAAGCCTTATCTATCTTTCTACAAATAAACTATAATAGGTATAAATGGCCGATCATAAATTAAATAATCCACAACCTTTCAGCAACAAACTTGATTTGTGGCTAAAAAGTGACAGCCCAAAAACCTTGGCTGCAATGAACGATGTTTTTGCCGAAAAAAGCTTTGCAATATCTTTTCTGCTACTAATGTCTATACCTTCTCTGCCAATTCCTACTGGAGGTATCACGCATGTGTTTGAAGCAATAACCATATTACTTGCTATCGAACAAATTATCGGCTTGCGAACTATATGGACACCTAAATCATTAGGCAAAAGAGAAATCCCAATATCTATAATCAAAAAAGCCCTGCCTTTTTTAATCCGAAGAATAAAATGGTTCGAGAAGTACTCTCGTCCTAGATTTAGCAAATTCTTGGCCAATCCTTTAGTTAATTCAATGTTTGGCATTATAATTCTTGGACTCGCACTAATTGCAATAACGGCCGTACCTTTTAGCGGACTAGACACGCTACCTTCGCTAGGAATTGTTTTCATTTCACTAGGACTCATACTTGAGGATATTGTCGGAGCGATAGTGGGCATACTAATAGGATTAGCCGGCGTAGCAGTAATATTTGGGCTAAGTCAGATTATAGTCAATCTAATACACTAAAACTCGTAAACAAACCAATGATGTCTTTTAATTATTGGTTTTCGTATAGGCAATTTAAATATATAACTAACAAATTTAGTACCTGGCTTCAATTCGTTATCAAGTTTAGACTCCAATTTTTCCATGAAACGAGGTGTCAAAAAAGTCATAACTACATCAGCATCCGACAAGTCACAGCTCCAGAAGTTACCTAGATAAACATGGGCAGATTTATATTTATAATTCCTAAGCCAAGCGATAAGCCACATCAATGGATTAATCTCGTAACCAATCGCAGTTGCACCCATTTTGGCGGCCTCAGCAACAAATCGTCCATCACCACAACCTAGCTCATAAAACACATCGCCCGACTTTAAACGACTGTCTTTTATTACTTTTTTTAGATCTTTCTTGAATGCAGGAACCCAAGGTGCACCCAAAGGTCCTGCCACAGCAAATCCAACTAATATGATAAAGAATGCTACAAAATAGATATAAATTTGCATGAATTTATGTACATTATATAGGCGTCGGTATATGATTGGAAGTATCAAATCTAGCTTATGTTAAACAAAGACGAAATAACCACTGATGTAAATGAGATAAAAACCAGAGTTGGGGATTCTTTAGCATCTCAAAAAGCTGTTGGTGCTATGGCTACGGGACAAGTTATCAAGACCGCTCACGAAGTAAAGAGCTACTGG
This sequence comes from uncultured Saccharimonas sp. (SeqCode), assembly GCA_943355165.1. Taxonomy (GTDB): domain Bacteria; phylum Patescibacteriota; class Saccharimonadia; order Saccharimonadales; family AQU-01; genus CALRGT01. The sequence continues at coordinate 2,988 of CALREK010000012.1, forward strand.
AACAAACTAGGACCAGGACTAACAACCGGTGCCTCAGATGACGACCCTTCAGGAATAGCCACTTACTCCCAAGCTGGGGCAAGATATGGCTTCCAGCTGCTGTGGCTAGCTGCCTTTACGTTTCCGTTAATGTCGGTCGTACAAGAAATGTGTGCTCGTATCGGACTAGTTACTGGCAGGGGATTAGCCGGCACAATAAGATTACACTTTTCAAAAAAACTACTTTATACGGTTAGCCTATTATTATTTGTGGCAAATGCTTTTAACATTGGAGCCGACCTTGGTGCTATGGCTAAAGGTGCGCAATTAATCAATGCAGGATGGAATTTCTATATGCTAGTCATAGGATTCTCCGCCATCAGCTTGGCTCTACAGGTTTTTACTCCTTACGACAAATACGCACGATACCTAAAATGGCTAGCTATGGTCTTGCTGGCTTACGTAGCGTCGGCAATACTAGCTCATTTAAACTGGGTAGAAGTTATGCATAACGCATTTATACCTCATATAAAATTTAACAAAGACCAACTCCTAATTATTTGCGGGGTGCTTGGTACGACTATTTCACCTTATTTATTCTTTTGGCAGACCTCACAGGAAGTAGAAGGCGAAATATCAAAAGGCAAAACATCTTTAGTGTCACGCCGTGGTGCCACTAAATCTGAAATTAAAAACATGCGTATAGATGTCTGGTCTGGAATGTTTTTGTCTAATGTAGTTATGTTCTTCATAATTGCAGCTTGCGGTGCCTTACTGTTTGGTAACGGTATAACCAACATAACTACAGCCTCGCAGGCAGCAGAAGCATTAAGACCTTTCGCAGGCGATGCCACCTATTTCTTATTTGCAGTGGGCATCATAGGCACAGGGCTACTTGCAATACCCGTGCTGGCCGGCTCTAGCTCGTATGCCATCGCAGAAAGCTTTCAGTGGAAGGAAGGCCTTAGCCGTAAGCTTCGTCAAGCACAGGCTTTCTACGCCACTATATTCTTGTCTATGTTGATAGGACTAGGCATTAACTTTATTGGCATCGATCCTATCAAAGCACTTATCTATTCTGCAGTCTTTAACGGCATTATCGCACCACTAATACTTCTGCCAATTGTTTTAATCAGCAGCAATCGCAAAATTATGGGCGAATGGACTAACCATAAACTAACGACATTGATTGGCTGGATGGTTGTTGGAATAATGACTATTGCAGGCGTAGCAGCAATTATTGCAATAATGCTTTAACTATTCATATCTCAGGGCTTCGATAGGGTCTTTGCGCGCCGCCCTAACAGCTGGAATAACTCCAAAAACAATACCTAAAGCTATAGAAACTCCAGCAGAGATTAGAACTACTTCTAATGAGATGACTGGATTCAAATGCGTTACTATTCGTAGTACCGCATTAATGACAAAAGCCAGGCCTATACCAATTGCACCGCCAGTAGAACTGAGTATAGTGGCCTCGACAAAAAACTGCTCTGATATTTGACGATTCGTAGCGCCGATAGCTTTTCTAATTCCAATCTCGCGAGTTCTTTCGGTCACAGAAACAAGCATAATATTCATAATACCAATTCCACCTATTAGCAGAGACATGGCGGCAACTCCAGATATAAACGCCGTAAATACTTTTAGAATATTGCTAACAACACTTAGATTTTCGTCCTGTTTCAATACTGTGAAGTCGTTTTGACCGCCATGAGCTAGCGTCATCTTTTTGTTTATTGCAGCTATTACGGCTGTAGTCTGGTCGACGCTTTCAGGACGAACTAGAACCTGCGCTAATTGATTGTGTCCGGTCAGCTCTTGACCTGCGGCATAAGGCATAGCAATTGCCTGATTCAAATCTGTGCCGTAAGCTAGTGGACTATAGTTAAATTCTTCAAATACACCAATTACTACAAATTCAACGCCCCGAATAGTGAGAGTTCGACCTATCGGCACATTCTCGGCGAATAAATTCTCGGCAACTCGCTTACCAATTACGACGACATGCTTATTAGAGTCTGTATCGTCAAAAAATATTCCATGATTAATTGTTTGCTTTAGCATGGCGGGGAACTTATCGTTTGTGGCAATTACCAAGCTTTGATTGTACTGAACGTCGTCCAGCTTAACTCCGCTATTAACTAGGCCTATCGGAACGACAGTTTTTACTCCACTAGATGATTTAATCGTCTCAAGATCTGAATCGCTCATACTCCCACTACCAAATGCAAAACTACTAATCTGATTAACTTTCACAATATTGCCGTTTTTATCACGAGTAACCAAGTTACCGGGTCGTACCGAGATCAAATCACTGCCAAGTAAGTTAATCTGGCCAACGACTTGTCGTTTTACGCCCTCACCAATACTAACTATTGTTATCACTGACAAAACACCAAGAATCACACCTGTCATAGTCATTAAGCTGCGCCATTTAGAATATTTAAGACTTTGTGCTGCAGATCTTATATTGCGTGTGATTGACATGTTATTTCTTTATCCGTTTCATGCTTTTTGAGCGACTAGTTGGCTTCTTGGCTTTTGCACGAGGCTTTTTGGTGGTGTGTTTGGTCGGGATAGCCTTCATCAGAGCTGACACGCCAGCCAAATCATCTTCTTCGGTCTTTCGCTGGAATAAGTTCAAAGCTTTTCTTGCCAGTTTTGGAACTTCGCCAATTGGTGTGCTCTCGTCATGAACTATGACTCCGTCATGCATGTAGACAACTCTATTAACATATCTTGTCAGTTCTGGATTATGGGTAACTAGCAAAATAGTATTGCCCAGTTTATGAATGTCACTTAATAACTCCATAACAACTCTACTAGATTCGCTGTCAAGGTTACCCGTCGGCTCGTCAGCAATAATAATATCCGGGCTATTAACTAGGGCCCTGGCAATGGCAGCTCTTTGCGTCTGGCCACCACTTAAATGCTTTGGTAGATAATACTCGCGGTCAGACAAGCCAACTCTTTCCAGTAGGGCAGAAGCAGTCTTTATTCTTTTACTAGCTCCAACACCCTTATATACCAAGGGAAGTGCAACGTTCTCTAGAACATTAAGCCTTGGCAGAAGGTTGAACGACTGGAAAACATAACCTACGCGGTCACGACGGATTTTTGCCAATTGATTCGTACGAAGCCTTGAAACATCCTTACCGCCTAATTTATAACTCCCGTAGGTGGGCCGATCCAATAGTCCTATCAGGTTCATTAGAGTCGACTTACCGGACCCGCTAGGACCCATAATTGCCACGAATTCACCTTTTTCGATAACCAAATCAATTTCGTCTAATGCCAAAGTAGTAGCATCGCCAAAACCAAAAATTTTACTTATTTCTTTGAGTTCAATTATTGGCACCGGATGCAATCCTTTTATGTTTATCATTTGACTTATAAAAGGCGCACTCGTTTTTGCGAGCACACCTATGTATTACAACTATATGTTACTCTGTTGGGTTGAATATTCAAGGGTAAAGTGGAAATTAAAATATTATGTCTAATCTGTTACAATATTGACTACAATGGAGAGGTCGCATAGTGGCCTAGTGCGCCGTCTTGGAAAGGCGGTATGGGGGCAACCTCATCGAGGGTTCAAATCCCTCCCTCTCCGCCAAAATATAATGCTTGCGCTTAAATTATTGTCGTTGTAAAATACGAGGGTATTAGCTAAAAAAATATATAGCAAACTAAGAAAGGGTGGGCATTAAAATAATGAAGATTCAAAGAAAAGAACAGGGCTTTACAATCGTCGAGCTCTTAATCGTAATCGTCGTTATCGGCATCTTGGCCGGTCTCGTCATTACTACCTTTACAGGTATACAACAAAAAGCACGAAACACTGAACGCCAGACAGACATTAAGGCTATTCAGTCACACCTTGAAGCATATAACGCACAAAACGGCTTCTATCCAACACTAGCAAACATGAACGACACAGCATTCCGTTCAAGCAACCTAAAAGGTTTAGACGCCGATGCTCTAGCGGATCCTAAGGCACCAACCGTACAAACACTTGCCGCTACACCAGGCGCAAACGTATATTCATATGCGGTTACTACTACAGCTGGTGGCGCATGTACTAACGTTGCAGGCGCAGAATGTACAGTTTGGACCCTAACAGCTACAAACGAAGGAACTCCAACTACAACTTTCGAAAAGAAGAGCCTTTAGTTAACAGTCAATTGTTATTAAAAAAGACCCAGCAATGGGTCTTTTTTAATTGTCATGAAATATACTATTCCAATCAAAGATTTGGGTAAAATCGTTTACTTAATCGTCGTGCCGATGTTCTCACCACTAACAACTCTTAGGAAATTTCCTGGAGTCATTGCATCAAAAACAATAATAGGCATATGTTGTTCCATGGCGAGACCTAGAGCAGCCTTATCCATGACTTTAATTTCGGTATTCTCGACAGCTTGTTGGAAAGTAACTTCTGCTAGCCTGACTGCATCTGGATTATGAGAAGGGTCTTTGTCGTATACACCGTCTACTTTAGTGGCCTTTAGCACTCGCTCACAATCAAGTTCTAATGCGATAGAAACAGCTGCAGTGTCGTGCGTGAAGTATGGTCGTCCAAGACCAGCGGCAACTATCAATACTCTCTTTCTCTCGAGATGCTTTTCTGCTAATCGATAAGAGTACGACTCGGCAATTTGTTCTGCAAAAATATTGCTAACACATCTAGTCGGTAGGCCGATACTTTCAAAGATGTCGGTAAGTGCCATGGCGTTTATCAAACCACTTAACATGCCCATTTGGTCGGCCGTGACTCTTTTGATGCCCTGACCAGCCATTTCCGCGCCTCGCACCATATTACCGCCACCGACTACTAACACGACTTCAACATTACTATCTACGACTTGTTTTATTTCGTTTGCAAGATAAAGAGCTATTTTTGGATCAACGCCAAATTCGTGTTCACCGGACAATTGTTCACCTGATAATTTGAGTAGGATTCTTTTGTACATTAGCCTGTAGTTTAACAGATGACCCCAGTTGATGCTATACTTTTCATGAATAACTATTCAACTATGTCTACGATATAAGGAGCGGTATGATCAAAATCTACTCATGGAACGTAAACGGCATACGGGCAGTCCACAACAAGGGCTTGTTTTTGCCATTCATAGAAAAAGAACAACCCGACATATTATGCCTTCAAGAAACAAAGGCTGCACAACATCAGTCCGAAGTGGACTTACCTGATTATGAAGAATTCTGGAACTCGGCAGACAAAAAAGGTTATAGCGGCACAGCAATTTTTACAAAAATTAAACCCTTAAAGATTATTAATGGTTTACCTGATAACATCATCCAAAAATTCGGACTAATTGCAGATGGCTATGGCGACCCAAACAGCGAGGGCAGAGTAGTGGCGGCTGAGTTCGATAAATTCTACTTAGTTACCGTGTATACACCAAACGCCAAAGACGACTTGTCGCGCATTCCACTGCGCCACGAACAATGGGACCCGGCATTTTTAGCGTACTGCCAAGAACTGGAAAAGCAAAAACCAGTAATTTTTTGTGGCGATCTAAATGTTGCACACACAGAAGACGACCTCGCCAACCCAAAGCCAAATATCGGCAAAAGAGGCTTCACTAGCGAAGAACGCAAAGGATTCGAAAATTTCACAAGGGCTGGATTTGTTGACACATTTAGAATGTTTACAAAGGGCAACGGTCACTATAGCTGGTGGACCTACTGGGCTAAATCGCGGGAACGAAACGTTGGTTGGCGTATCGATTACTTTTTGGTATCAAAAATATTAAGCTCAAAAGTTAAAAGCGCAGCAATACATGCTGATGTTATGGGCTCTGACCACTGCCCAGTAAGCATAACGCTGGATATATAGAAATACTTATTATGGATAACAGCTACTGGCTAAAACAAAGTAACGCAGAACCGCTCTTTCCTGATTTGATATGGAGCCGACCTGAAAGCAAACAAGCTGCCGGCAAGCTACTTATTATTGGAGGTAACGCACACGGCTTCTCAGCTCCGGCCGAGGCCTACGTTATTGCCGGAAAATCAGGAATAGGGTCAACTAGAGTCGTAATGCCTAATGCACTAAAAAAACTTACAGGGGCGTTGCTAGAAAACGTCGAATACACCGCCAGCACACTTAGCGGCAGCTTTAGCAAACTAGCCCTGGACGACTTACTTGCAAACGCCGCTTGGTCAGATGGTGTATTGTTTGCTGGTGATTTAGGCAAAAACAGCGAAACAGCAATAACTATCGAAAAATTTATCAACAAATATAGCGGACAGGTTACTTTTACCAAGGATGCTACCGACTACTGCCTAACAGATGCAATGGCAGTCATGGCACGACCTGAAACTTTACTAATAATGACAATAGCGCAGCTCCAAAAACTATTTATCGCCACAAAACAAACAACCGCCATAAGTTACGATATGAATATATTGAACTTAACAGCAGCTTTAAATGTTATAGGCGAAAAATATCCCGCCACAATAATTGTTAAACACCAAGGGCAGCTGTTGGTCAGCGGGCAAGGCTTTGTATCGTCAACTCGTACAGATCTAGATAATGAAGATGCCTGGAGACTTCAAACAGGAACAAAAGCAGCTGTCTGGTGGCTTCAGAATCCTACCAAATCATTCGAAGCAATCACGACGAGCCTACTTGATGCCTAGGTCTTTTGGTCTGGGATTTAACTTTACGGGCGGTAGGGCGATGGTAAAGGCCTTGAGTAAATCGAAGGGGATAATCTCTTGATCAGTGGGCTTCGACTCGTCATTAGGCAAGTCAGCCTCTTTGAACTCATTTTTGTGTTGAGCGTCAATATTGTCAATTTCAGGTATAACTAAAGGCTTAAATAATAAACTGCGAGGAGGAATAGTATACTTAACTGGCTTATCGTCAGGCAATAAATCTCGCCTATTACTGGCTTCCTCGTTATATGTGTTGAATTCTGACATAGTCTTATATTACCAATTATTAGTCTAGATATAGCAGACTTTTGTTAAAAATAATCAGGAATTAAAAGATAATAAGATTTATAGGCAATTGGTGCCGCGGGACGGACTTGAACCGTCACGAACAAAAGTTCACAGGATTTTGAGTCCGGCGTGTCTACCAATTCCACCACCGCGGCTCCAGCTGACTATATTTTTACTAATCTGTTTGACTATTAAAGAACAGGGTATATTGTACCATAAAAATTCACTAAATATAGTAGTGTTGGCCAAGCTAATCTTCGTAATATAGAGTATAATTTAGCTAAATACGGAACAACATATGGAACCAGACGAAATACAACAAAACGAGAAAACTGCCGAACAAATTAGAAAACAACTGGGCAAGTTATACGGTGAAGAACCCGCTATAGAGGAAGAGATAGAAGACGTGTCGGACGAAACCGACGACCTCTCTAAGCACCAAAGGTTTGTCTATAAACTTAGTCATTCTGGTAAAAGTCCAGACGACATAGAAGCAGCCTGGCACCAATATTACGCAGGATTGTCAGACAATGATAAACATGAAGTTTGGCGAGAATTTCAGGAGAATTCAAATACTCAAGAATCAGTCCATAATGAATCTACCGAAATCAACTCTTCCAAACCAAGCCAGAACCACACGAGAGTAATTGACGAGACTGTCGTAATTCCAAGAAACCAATTTATCCGCCCGACATATTACGACGAAGAACCACAACCAAAACATTCCCGAAACCGAAGCACAAAAACAGTATCGGAGATCAAAAGACAACTAATAGGGAACATTGAGTCCAGGCAAAAACTAAAACCTAAACAACATTTAAAATCATTAATTTTTGGTCTTTCTATAGGATCAATATTTGTATTATTGCTGCTTTTTGGATTCTTCAACGAACGATTTATCGCACCCTTTATCACACCTAGCCGCAGTGTCAGCTCAACTCCTATTATTGTCGACGATTCGGGTATAGCAATAAGCAAAGAACCAAAAATAATAATCCCGAAAATCAATGTAGAGGCACCGGTTGTTTATGACGAGCCATCCATAGAAGAGAAGGTGCTGCAGACGGCTCTACAACGAGGCACAGTGCATTATGCCACCACACCTCTACCAGGAGAAAAGGGAAATGTCGTTATTTTTGGACACTCTAGTAGCAACCTACTAAACCAAGGAAAATATAAATACGCCTTCGTTTTATTAAGCAGAATGTCTATAGGCGATATATTTTACTTAACTAAGGACGGGCAACGTTTTAGCTATAAAATATACGAGAAAAAGATAGTTAGTCCTACAGCTGTCGAAGTAATAGGGACAGCCAGCAAGCCTGAAACAGCAACTCTTATAACTTGCGATCCTCCAGGCTCTTCGCTTAATCGGCTAGTCATAATCGGTGAGCAAATTAGCCCAGATCCAAACCTAAATATCGCTGCCACCACTCAGACAATTACTCCCGCCAAAACAACTCTGCCAACAATTCTTCCAAGTAACTCACCAACTCTCTGGAGTCGTATAAAGAACTGGTTCTAATAAGTTAGAGTAGTTTTAGTTCTGTTCGTGTTAACGCAGAACTTACAGGACTAGTAGTAGACGGCGCGATATTAAATAAGGCTGAATAATCTTTATTAAAGAACGGCCGTTGGTTGGAATTACTTGCTGACAATACTTGTTGATTAGAGCCGTCAAAATCAAATGCCATAGTTTTGCCTTCAGTCACGATTGTGAGTCTGTCGCCATCCATCCAATTAGCAGTCTGATTGGCGGTAACCGGCTGCTTTAAGTCAAAGTAGAAGTGCCTTTCCGTCTCTATATCATAGCTAGAAAATTTTACGCCATTTTGGGAAATTATATAGCGAGCAGTATCAGAGAAGGAAATTGAGTCGATTTGTTCAGCTCTTAATACCGTCAGTGGAACTAACGATTTAAAGTTAGCTTGCTTAAAAGAGTCTTGAGGATTTTTATATACATAGACACGACCTGCTGCATTTTTTGGCCCGACAATCATATACCAATCGCCGCTATACTGAGCTAGATCTAGCTTAACTCCTGTTTTTGGATCAAAATTCTGCATCAAGTAACTAATGGTTCCGTCCCAGAGCTTTACGCTTAATGGTCCTTCGGCAAGCCCATTGTCTGTGGAGTACATAACTAGTTTTTCGCCGTGCGTCTTATAGCTCAAAACATTCTGGAGGATTCTGTTGACCTGCTTGGTCTTAGCGTCATAAATAGCAAGGCTATGATCAGATGATTTATAAACTGTCATCTTGTCGAACCGCTTATCTACCAAATCAATTGTAGCGCCGTCTATCTGCAGCTGCTTAGAAACATTATAAGAGCTAGCCACTGTGTCGCGGTCAATCATTATATATTCATAACTAGTCCCAAATTCGTGCTTAACCAAAAGATGCTTATTGTCGTTCGACCATTCTACTAATTTAATAGTTTGGGCGGCGGTGCTAGAGGTAAGCAATCCTGCAGGTAGAACTAGCGGAGTGGGGGTCGGTTTGTCATTATTCATATCGAACATATCAAAGTTAGTCGATGCCGCTGACGACTGGACCAACATCCATCTTTTGTCCGGGCTATAAGTCGCAAAGCTTGGCGTGGTCGCATATTGCTTAATTTCACTCGTTGCAAGTTTCGTAGGAAATAGAAGGGGGTAAATAACTCTCTCAACACTTCCACCATCCAAATTAATAATCCGCTTCCAGCTACGATAACCGACACTCCTAAGTTCGAGCAAGTACTCTCCTCCAGGTATTGTTAGTTTGGTATCAGTTTTTGCCTTAATTGAAGTTCCGTTTAGGTATATATCTGCTGCGACTGGCTTGGACGACACAAATAATAGTCCGTTTTGTATAACTTGCCCAGTTTTCCTATTTAAATCATAGCCATATGATTGGTATAGCAGAATTGTTGCGGCGGCGATAACGGCTGTTGCCACCAAAAAATAACCAACAAAAAGTCGTGTTAGATGTGCTTTTTTTTGGCTAGGGTCTTGGTAGTCCATATTTACTTTTGTTTTTCTGATTTTATACGCTAGTAATAGTATACAACTATTTATTTTAATATAAAGAGCGCAACTTATTCTAGTTGTAAAGATATGCGCTTAAGGTTATGATATTAAATAGATAATAATAGATACAAAATGACTGACAAAAACACAATTGAGCTAAACGGTAAAATATATGACAGTACTAGTGGTAAGGTTCTGGCGACACAACCTGCCAAAAGCAAGAAGCCTAGTCATAAAGCCAGTGCTAACGCCGGGACGGTCCACCACAAAACACAGCGTCCAAAAACATTAATGAGATCTGTTGTAAAACGACCTAGATTCACCCAAAAAAGACTTCTACCTGCAAAAACACTAAATAAATCTGGAGTTAAACCTGTTTTACCTACAAAGATAGACGAAGACAGAGTCAGCAGAGCCAAAGATGTACCTATGAGTAAACTTGTAAGTCGTTTTAACGGCTTGGCCGACAGAGCAACTCTTGTCAAGAAAACAGCTGTAATTTCCGTCAAAACAGCTCCAGCCGATAACATCAGCTTCCACAATTCTGCTCCTGTAAACATGGAATCAATCCCTAAAGATATATTCATGGCGGCCCTCAGCCGAGCCGAAAGCCACAAAGAAAGGCCTCTACCAAAAGCCAAACTGCACCATAAAGCTGCCAAAAAATTAGGAGTCAGTAATAAAATTTTTGCAGTCAGTAGCGCTACATTCTCAGCAGTATTGCTATTTGCATTTTTTGCCTATCAAAACATACCCAATACTGCATTCCGACTTGCAGCTTCTCGAGCGGGAGTGCAGGCATCTCTACCTAGCTATAAACCAGCTGGCTTTGCTAAGAGCGGTCAAACCGAATCAGCACCTGGACAAATATCTGTAAAGTTCGCC
>CALREK010000013.1:0-13318 GCA_943355165.1 uncultured Saccharimonas sp. (SeqCode)
AACGCAAGCCCCCACAAGCCAGACATCAGTAAAAATGCCAACATACCCACAAAACCAGTCGTAAAATCGACACCAACGATTAAGCCAAGTATTAGAACTGGGACTGAGAGGGCAATCACCAAAGCAAAGTCGGCAATCATTAGTCCGAGTAATAACGCGATTCTACTTATCGGTGTCATCAGGAGTCGGTCAAAATAACCAGATTTTATGTCAGTAACAAGCGCTGAAGCACGGGATATTCCCGTCACGGCAAAAACGATTGCTACAGGTATCTGAAAGGCTTTATAGTCAGTAATTCCTGTAAATGAAGATACTTTACTTAACGAGCCAGTGTTAACGGCAAAAAAGAATAAAGGAATTATTAGTGCCGGAATTATTGACTCAGGCTCCCGTGGGATAGCACGCAGAGCGCGCCCCGCAACAGTAGTCAAATCTCTAAAAAAGCCAGCGGGACGCGCTTGAATCGATACTTGCTCCGACATATTACTCGTCTCCCTTAAGGCGTAGCCCTGTTACTTGCAGAAACACATCGTCTAATGATGGTGTGCGTATTGATAGCTCCAAAATCGTCGAGCCATTAGATGTTATAGCATCAACAAGTTCTCCAATGTTTTTAGAAGCCTCTTTCATATAGACCTTTAAAGTAGACTTTTCTTGTTCTACCTTTTTTACACTTTTCATAGCTTTTAATCGTGCATTTGTTGATTCTTTTAGGCTAGAAACGCTTACAGTCACGATATCATTGCCGACAAGTGCTTTTAACTCTTTTGGCGTTCCTTCGGCTTTCAGTAATCCACCAGCAATTATGCCGACTCTATCGCAAAGCTGATCGGCTTCTTCAAGGTATTGAGTTGTCAAAAAAATAGTCATCCCAAGGTCTTTATTCAAACGCCTAATTTCATCCCATACTCTTGACCGGCTGACTGGGTCAAGCCCAGTAGTCGGCTCATCTAAAAATAACACTTTAGGGTTATGTACAAGTGCGGCAGCAAGGTCAAGCCGACGTTTCATACCACCAGAATAGGTTTTGATTGGCTTGTTAATAGCATCGCCGATATCGACGAGCTTTGTCAAATCTTCTAGGCGCTGCGTGACGTCTTTTCCTCGTAACCCATACAAATTGGCTTGCAAGCGTAAGAGCTCTATACCTTTTTGGGATTCATCTAATGCAGCGTCTTGTAGCGCGACCCCAATTTTTAACCGTACATCGCCCTCCTGTTTCGTAACACTGCTACCCAAAATCCACGCGTCACCCGACGATGGCTCCGACAATGTAACGAGCATACGGATAATAGTGGATTTCCCAGCACCGTTAGGCCCCAAAAACCCATATATTTCACCCTTTTTTATACTTAGCGATACACCGTTAACGGCTTTTTTGCCACCATAAATTTTAGTAAGATTAACAGATTTTATTGCCAGCATTTCTGAAGAATTTAAACTCATATAGGATTTATTATACAAGATAAATACCTTACACTAAACTATCTTGTTTGATTTTGGCTTGTGCTTTTAAAGAGAAATGCTTGCAATCATTATTTTTGCCAGTAAGTAGTGCATTCATCCTAAGATGTAACTTCTCTCATGATATTCTAATGATGCAGGCCCTCTATATTTTTTTATCGATGCCAGAGACAGATTTTTGCGCATAATATGCTAGAATACGATTAATATATCCTAGCTTTATGTCAAAAATACCTGTATCTATTAGCCAACTAGCCAAATATGGACTCGACTATGTGAGTCTTATATCAGGTGGCGGCTCAAGGAGTAGACCAGTCAAGACTGACAAACTAGATCAATCCTTGCTCGCAACTCCAAGCTTATTATTTCAGAACGATGCCGTAGACGTAACGATCGTACTTACTACCTCCCTAGACGCTCGATTCGATCCGAATACCCCTGACGAAGAAAAGAGCGACGAACAGCTAAAAGCAGAAAATAAAGTCGCTCGAGATCGCGAGATTTTGAACAAAATACAAGAAATTGACACTAAGATTAAAACCGACGAATACACGAAAAGGGTTGTAATGCAGTCAGGCTTTATATCATTTGAGGCCAAGCGTTTCTTAGAAGCTGAATACTCTAACGATTACGAAAAATTTGAAGCACCACTGATACAACTACCTGTAGCATCCATCAAATTTAATTACACTACTGTCGGAGTAAATGTTGTTTTTGATCTTCCCGACAACTACGTAGAGATTCTGAGCGGTCCTTTAAAAAACTATCTGCCTCAACAATACTATGATGAGATATTTACTTTTATCGCCAACGCTGAAGCTGAGGGAAATACTACATTGCCCCTTAATGAAAAATTCATCGAAGAAGTATGGGCCCTAATTCGTACACAACTAGATAGAGCAGATGCTATATCAATATCTACTGCTCCATCTTTTGATAGTAGTATTATCAGCATTACGAATAAGACCAACTATTTTTTAGCCGAAGACCTTAAAGCAATTTCAGAACTTGATGATGCAGAATTACTTGAAACGTCGTTGGGCAGTTGGGTTTCAGATGAAAACATGATGATCGAACAAGCCGTATCTGACGATGGGAGTACAGAGATATTCTTTCCTTTTGATTATGACAAGTTTCAGCTGAAGGTATTAGGCATTACGGCTAATAAAGCAGTGATTGTAGAGGGTCCACCGGGCACAGGTAAATCGCAGACAATCTCAAACCTACTGGTTCATTTGGCTGCTACCGGCAAAAGAGTACTATTCGCAAGCCAAAAAGACCAAGCTATTCGTGGGGTGAAAGACAAGCTTAAAGAACTCGATGTTCCATTCCTTTTCGGATACATACCAGACAAAACTTCAAAGCTATATAGTGAAGTAGATGAGAAAGATAGTGCAGCGAATACTTTATTAGCCTTAAATAGGGAATTCCAGAAAGGCAAAGTTGGGGACTTAAAGGAACCTCTTGCGTTACTCTCAGACCGTTCCGAAATATTTGTAGAAAATATAGATAATGAGCGTGCTATTTATACGCTCTACGAAAATTTAAGGAAACTGAACTTCCTAGAATCATTCTATGCCTATGGTGTTGACTTAGAATGGTACGACCAACTAATCGAACTTGAACAATCTATAAACGAGCTAGAGTCTAGTATTAAAGACTTCGAGACGACACAAGCTAAGTTTATTAAAGTAGCTGATTCGAAGTTCAATTCGTTAGAGATAGATTTTCAAGCTTCTATTGATGCTGTTGGCGAGATTCAAACTTACTTCAAAACAAATATACCTGAAAGGTCTGGGTTTATTGGCGGCAAGCTAAATGATACCAAGTTGCGAAACGCATTAAAGAAATCTTGCCAAAATATTCTTCAAGAAATCTATGTTGAAATTGAGAAAATATTATTCTCAGAAGCCACTAAATCGGCTCGACTAAAGCTACTCGATGGACTTGAAGATTACTTTGTGTTTTCTAGCGAAAGGGAAGTATTATCAGAAAACCGTTCATCCTTCGACGAACTTCTAAAGCAAAAAAATATATTACCAACTGTTTTTGCGAATCTAAAAAAAATAACTGCTGAGCATGGCGGCAAGACACTGGTGTTTAAAGACTTGGCCAAATATACAGAGATTTCAGATAAGATTCATGAAGTATCACTGTATTCAGCAAATGAATTAAATCGTGAAATAAAAGATATTCGTAAGTTCTATAGAACCAATACTACGAATTATGTGCGAAATCGAATCCTCACTAGAATCGGAGAAGTCAATAATAGCAAAGAGCTAAAAGCTACTCTAGCTCAAGTTGCAAGAAGTTTAGCAAAGAGCAAAAAAGCTAATAAGACATTTGATCGACTAAAACATAACGAAGATAATTTCATAGCTATGTCCAAGGTTATTCCTATATGGATGATGAGCCTTGATGATGTAAGTCGTATTGTACCTTTAGAGATGAACGCTTTTGATTATGTGATTATCGACGAGGCTTCCCAATGCAACTTTGCTTATGCCTTCCCAGCAATGTTCAGGGCTGAGCATACTATATTCTTTGGAGATACTTTACAGATGCGTGACGACAATATCATGTTTAAGTCTAACGATCAGTTAAAAGCCATTGCTGACAAACATAAGATTCCTGAGGAATATCAAATAAAAGCCGAGGAAGATACCGTTAAATCCGTGATGGATATAGCGCATTTGAATGGATTTAAAACCACGACTCTCAAATATCACTATCGTTCACCCAAAGAGCTTATTGGCTTTTCTAATAATTCATTCTACGAGCCTATAGGTCGCAAACTAGAAGCAATAAACGATAATATCGTACCTTTTAAAAATACTGGTCGAGTAATGATTAACCATCTAGTAAAGTCTACGGACGATAAAGATACTTCAGACAAAACAAACATAGCTGAAGTGCAAAGAATCCAACAGCTCATAGAAGAAATTCAAAGCGACCCAGTACTAAAAGATAAATCCATAGCAATCTTAACGTTTTTCAAAGAACAGGCCGAATTAATCCGAAATGCGATTACTGACGACGATATTAAAGTATCAATAATTGATGGAATCCAGGGTGATGAAAGAGATATTGTGATCTACTCTTTTGTTATAAAAGACCCTGTTATTGGCAAGAGAAGGTATGTTCCTATGACCGGCGAAGGTGGTGAGATTAAGAAAGATATTGCCGCTGGTCGTGTGAACGTTGCGTTCAGCCGTGCGAGACTGCAAGTCCACGCTGTAACATCATTAGCGACAGAGTTATGGCCAGATGGAGTTTGGATCAAGAAATACCTAGAATACATTGATAAGCACGGCTTGGTTGCACGTCAACATAGCAAGGCCGAACAACAGTTTGATTCTAATTTTGAAGAGCAAGTTTATAGTTACTTAGCAAAAGAATTAGATGCAAACGACTTTGCACTAGAAACGCAAACAGAATCACTTGGTTTTAAAATCGATCTAACCGTTCATCATAACGGTTATAAATTGGCAATCGAATGTGACGGCCCAACACATTTTGAAGGCGGTGATGGCCAAGTATACGTAAAGAGTGACTGGGAACGTCAAGGCGCATTAGAGGCGGCAGGTTGGAATTTCTATCGTATCTCGTATTTTGATTGGGTTAGCGATCAATCTGGAGAGGAAAAAGCACTCATAGAATTTATTGCGCACTATTTCGACGACAACCATAAGTTGGCTAAAACGGTCGTGGTTAAAGAGCTAGAAAAAGAAACAATCGCACCAGAAGATGCACCTAAGGAGATGTATGTTACTGACTTCTCTGAGGATGCTGTAGACCATGTGCGTGTCGTGAATGGCGCGCCTGCTAAAGCAAGAGTTGAAAAGCCTAAGACTTCATCAAATAAGGGATTCAGCGTCGGGTCACGTGAAGTGGACCAGGATGCGTTTGGTGAGTATTTGAGAGTACGCGTATCGCATTTAATTACGATACGCTACCAATCTACTAGGGCTGGCAGCGCAAAGTATTTGCGTACGTTATCACTTATTGAATATAACGACATGTACTTTACTGCATTCGACTCATATGCAGGCATAAACAAAGTATTCCGTCGTGACCGAGTTGTAGAGTTTAAGTAAAAGCGAGAGCAAGAGTATTCATGAAGACGATCAAAGCATCAATCCAAGACGAAAACACATTCATCCTGCAATAGGATGGTAAAAAAGCGATGCAATCGATCATAAATCAATACACTTAATATAGTTATGCTTTTGCATATACAATATATTATTCTTGTCTTCTAGTTTGGATACTAAGTAGAGTGATAGAATATATACATGTCCAAACACAAAATCGCTACTGGAGTAGTCCACGAAGTTCCGGACGACCTATATAAAGCCCTGGTTGATGATGAGTCAGCTCTTGAAAGATGGGAAGATCTAACGCCACTAGCTCGTAACGAATGGATCTGCTGGACAATTATGACCAAAAAACCAGAGACTCGCGCCAACCACATTGATCGTACCATTACTGAGCTATTAGAAGGAGTCCGTCGACCATGCTGTTGGGCTGGCTGCATCCACCGCACACGGAACGCATAGTTGTAAGATTTACGAGCTTCAAAAATCTAACTTCTAATTGCCCACATAATCACTATGTTTTGCCAGCACTATAATAGGGTACTTTACTCTAGCCAGCCAAGCTTTCGAGCGCAGCCTGGCCATGGTCGCCAACCACTAACATGATACAAGTCCTCAGCGATTTGTTTTTGCTCGATTGGGCTAGCCTTGTCAGCTGTTGGGGCAAATTTCTTGCCGCCATTAGCACGCCAAGTAGACTTATCAAACTGCAAACCGCCGTAATATCCATTGCCATTATTACTATCCCATTTACCCCTCGACTCGCACTGCGCCAACTCGTTAAGCATGCTGTTGATTTTGGGATCAACTAACGGACGGGGGATTTCGTCCTTAATATTATCTAATGTTGAAGCCTCCGGTATAGACTGCAAGACGACATCATGGCGAAAAGTCGGAGCTGGGCTAGATTGTTCGTGCAAAGCACTAATAGACAAACTACCAATTGATTTAATAAATAAATCTTGCGGCTTATACGGCAGTTCACTTATGTTTTCTGCCTGATAATAGACAGCAGCCTCGACCCTTTGCTGCGTATGCTGGGGCTCTGACTCAAACATTGGTATTGTTGCTGCCAAAGCGACGCCAATAGACGCGGCCTTAACTAATCTTAATTTTTCTGACATTGCTGACCTCACTTTAGTGCGCACGCAAACATAGACTCGACAAAATTCGAGCGCGACGTAATAGCGTTTTTAATAACTTCTTTTTGTCAGTGGTTTGGCTATATTAGTTTTTGACTGAAACACGGTCTGGTTCCACGCTTAGCGTCTCTGTCAAAATAGTCAAATGTTTCACCAACAAAAGTAATCTTATTTTAACATAATATTCATATTAAGCCAAAATTCACCAAGCACTAGTATGTATCTTCACCCCAATAACCAATACTATGTCGTCATGATAGTTGATATAATAGAACTATAAGTAGTAGCGAGGGGACGAAGAAGGTGTTAAAAAGGATACTCAAAAAAGTTCGAGCCAACAATAGGCTAGATTGGCTATCATATTCGGCTATGGCCATGAGTATATTGTTAATTATTTTTGGATCAGTAGGGCAGGCGGACAAGTACAAAACGACACACAGTACTACAAAGTTACAATCAGTTGTCGAAAGTCCGACAACTAAAACTAGTGAAGCGCCGGTAGATGTAAATGACAAATCTTATACAGTCGCTCCAGACAAACCGAGAGCGCTAATCATGCCAAGCATTGGAGTCCACGGCTTTGTTCAACAAGTCGGAGAAACTACAGACAGTGCAATAGATGTCCCTAATAACATAAACCTAGCAGGTTGGTACAAAAACAGTGCCAAGCCAGGCGACGCGGGTCTTAGCATCATTGACGGGCATGTGTCGGGCAAGTATAACCCGGCGATCTTCAAGAACTTACAAAACCTCAAAACAAACGATATCTTTACCATAGAGTTTGGTGACGGGCATCGCAAAGAGTTCAAGGTTGCGAGCATCGGCAATTTTACATTAAACGACGCCAATCAAGAACTATTTAAGCAAAATCCCAAAATAACTAATCAACTAAACCTAGTTACTTGTAGCGGCAAATACGACAATTCTAATCAGTCCTACGACAAGCGCCTAATCGTTGTTGCCCAGCTAGTATCCTACCTATAGCAGGGGGATGGTAACTGCATACATCAAAATCATGCTTTGATTAATTACGACTAAATTATAGTGATAGACCGCTCGGACCTAAACCTATTAAACAATCAACACAAAAGAAAATAATATAAATATATTGACATAGTATACCAATGGTAGTATACTAACGGCATACAAATGAAGAAAGGTATTATGGACACAGTTAATGATATAAAGATAGGGCGAATCAAACGATCAAGGCTACTAGCCAAGGCATCTTGGCTGACATTTAAAACAGACAAGAAACTTGTAGCAATACCGTTAATTGCACTGATTATAGGGGTGCCGGCAATAATACTTTTTGGAGTATCAGCGATAATTCAGATCTCAATTAATTTAGCTGGGACAAGTAATCCTATTATTGCAAAAGTTATTTATGCGCTTTTTGCACTTTTAATTTACTTTATATTATATTTTGCTAAAAACATTGTTGAGGCTACATTATTTATAGGAATAACTGCGCGTTTTAATGGCCAAAAGCCAAGTATCAAAGGCGCCCTAAAAGCAGTCATAGCAAAAATTTGGCCGTTGATGCAATTTAGCTTTTTAATGTCTTCAATTGGTCTAGCAGTTAAGTATCTTGGAGACAGGCTGCCGTTTATTGGCCGAATTGGCGTGAATATTTTAGGAGGCGCCTGGGAGTTAGCTAACTTTTTTGCCATTCCGGCAATAGCCAGCAGTGCTGAAAACCTTAACCCAAAGCAGGCCACACAACAATCCATTAGTATAATTAAGCGCGTATGGGGCGAAAACGTGCTAATAAGCTTAGGAATCAGCTTAATAGAATTGTTATCAGTATTAATATTTGCTGCAATCAGCCTGGCTTTTGCCTGGACATTAAATTCTCAAAATATCTCAACTTCACCTGCATTTTATTTCGCAATTATAGGGCTTATCGTGATGTCGTCGGTATTTATAGTACTAGAAGCTACTGTAAAGGCTGCAGTTTACCATTACGCTACAACTGGAGAATCACCAGTTCAATTTAATAAAAATTTACTGCAACAAACTTTTACCCAAAAAAAGTCACAAAAAATTTTTGCTGGCAATTAATATGATACTAAGTCGTTACGAACAAGTACTTCTAGCCGGATGGGAAGATACAAGTAAGAAATCGCAACTAACGCTATGGATACTGCTTGCCCTTAAAGAATCGCCAAAACACATGGGCGATATCAGGAGTTTTTTACACACAGCAACTGATGGCTTGGTTAGCGCTGACGACAAAAGCATTTACAGAGCACTGAGAAGGTTTAACGACGCTCAGCTAGTAGATTTTGTTACCGAAAAGAACGAAAGGGGCCCTGACAAGAAGGTCTATTCTCTGAGTGAAATCGGCGAAAAAGTTTTAAATAGCTATACTGACAGAAACATCAAAGGGCTGTTTTTTTCCACCAAGAACAAGCACCTGTTTACTTAAGATTAAACCTGACCCCGCAAGGACCACTAATGAAACCATATACAAACTCTAACGTCTTATACATATTGCTAATTAGCAGCTGAAAGCAGTTTCTTGATATCACTTGCTATCTCTGAAGGCTCAACAGCAGGGGCATATCGCTTAACAACGACACCGTTTCGATCAACTAAAAATTTCGTGAAGTTCCACTTAATCCTGCCGCCAAACAAGCCAGACTGCTGCTTCTTTAAATATTTATAGAGCGGGGCAGCCTTGACGCCGTTTACATTAATTTTGGCAAAAGTCTCAAAAGTAACACCGAAATTTACCTGACAAAAACTAACATTCGCCTCGTCGCTATCTGGCGCTTGATTAGCAAATTGATTACAAGGGAAATCCAATATCTCTAGTCCGTCGCTATGATAATTTTTATAAAGCTCCTGTAATCCGGCATATTGTGGCGCAAAACCACACTTTGGAGCAGTATTAACTATCAACATAACCTTGCCTTTATATTTATCCAAAGTGACCGTGTCGCCACCTACTTGCTTAATCTTGAAATCATAAATTGTCATATTCACCCCTATAATTAGTACCTATACATACTACCTGAATATGGGGAACGTGACTACGCTTAAGATTTAACTATTGAAGCAAATATGACGGTATTCTTGGTGTAATGTCCTGTTGAACGGTCAAAGGACCCACCACAAGTGATAAGACGCAGGCCGGGGTGGTCGATGGCCCCATAAACCTCTTGAGTGCCAAAATTATCTTGGCTGTATTCTTGTAGAGCCTCAACAGCGAAGGTAACGATACTGCCGTCCGCTCTAGTTATGATAATTTTATCTTCTGGGAGTAGCTCTTTTAAACGCCAGAAAACTGACTTTGAAGCATAAGTCACAAGATGAGCATCTATCACTGACGGACCGATTTCACCCGGCGAGGGACCTCCAACGTACCAACCAGCCACCTCACTAAGAACAGGTGGAGTAGCCAGGGAACCGTCAGCTAACAAGCCTACAGGAATCACATCGGTGTCGACTCCTATTCTAGGAATAACTATGCGAATGGGTTGCGAGCGCGGCATGCCGATAGCGGCAGTAGGCTTGATAGGGGAATAATAAGTGGTCGCAGGCTTAAGTCTAGGAGTAGATAAAGCGCAGTAACTAAGTAGCAACACATTGGCGATAATTAATACCACAAATAATCTAAGAATAGACAAAGATGGTCGACCAACCGCCGACCATCTATTGCCAACACTTTTATTTACGATTTTAGTCGCAAAATTTCTTTTGGTTATTGGGCGAATTTTCTTAAACATAAACCTAAGGCAAGGATTACGGTTGAACCAATAATACCTAATGCTTGAACATCAGAGCTATGAGCTACGCCGGCCTTTACGCCACCTTTTGGAATAGTACTAGATGCGTGAGGAACGGTGGTGATAGGCGTTGAAGGTTTTGGAGGTACCACAGGAATTACAGGTGTTTTTATTGGAGTAACGCAGTGTTCGTGTTCATCATTGTCCTCATGAGATGAGTGATCACTACCATCTTTATGAGACTTATCGTCACTGTCATTGTCATGGTTCGTATGCTCGCTGTGAGTAGCATCTTCTTTCTTTGTTGAAGAATGTTCGGTCTCTGAACTATCAGTTTTCTTTGTGTGCTCGTTCTTTGAATGATCTGAGTCACGTGAATCTTCAGTAGAGCGTGAATGAGTAGTCTCGCTATCTTCACTTCTAGAATGAGCCATAGCTGAACTCGGCATAGCAACAGTAGTAGTCAAAACTATCGAAGCTAGAACAATAATAAAGTTCTTGATTGATTTCATGGATAACACCTTGCTTTCTTTAAATAAAACTATACTAAACCATATTATCTGTCATTATAGTTAATTTGTCAATAATGTTTTAATAATACTCGCCGACCTAGCATGCTTCAACCCCCAATAAACGCATGCATGTTAAAATACAATAATGAGAAAAATTGCTAAAGCACTAATCATAGACACCGAGGGTAAGGTACTTGTATTATTCCGTAGCGACAGCCATCCACACTTCGCAAGGCATCTAGACTTTCCTGGTGGAATTGTCGAGCCCAATGAATTAGCAGCAGACGCCGTAGCACGCGAAATATACGAAGAAGCGGGCATAACAATAAAAAAGACAGATCTCAAACTCATACACGAAGAGACCATGCCAAGCGGCAAAATTTGTATGCTGTACTCATGCGCCCTTAAGTCAGAGAGACCAGTCGTCAAAATAAGCTGGGAGCACGGACATTCAGAATGGCTAACTACAGACCAAATAATCAACATTCCTATGCCAGAAAAAGTAGACGATTACTTCGAGATGGTCGTCCGGTACTTACGCTCAACAATAGCCTAGCATTGACTATTTGTAGTTCTTATGCTATTATATACCTAATGCACGAAATATTGTGTCGAGAATTGAATTACAAAGAAGGCGACGAACTACAGGCCTATCTAAAAGATTCTCCTGGATCGGATTTTTCTGGGGAGCTAGTGAATAATCCTGACGGAACGAAGTCTTTTACTTTCTTATCGCTTCATGTTAAGCCCGAGATGCGTCGTCAAGGAATCGCAGGCAAATTAGTGAGTAATCTCGCTGGCGCAGCTTTACATTACGGAGTAACTACTTTTGAAGGCCCCGTAAGCTCAGAACATACTCTCAAGATATTTGATAAACTTTTTGGCGAGGATAACATCGAATACTACGACTATGACAATGAAAATAACAGAGTCTACCTCCCTATGACAAACAATCAAGCAATATCATCTCTAGAAAGAGCTACTAATTTTGAATCTAATCTAGAGTGGCGCGATCACAACATAGAGGTTGACGTTAATCTATCTGATCCCGATTTAAGCCTACCTACACCAGTATTTGAAGATCACACAAACAGAAAATAGGCTCAGCGGCATCTTATACAAAAAACCGACCCCAGATAATTTGTAGTAAAACTACTTATTTCTAAGGGTCGGTATTCTAAAGGCGCTCTTTATTAGCGTACTTTAGGGGTTGCTAATAATTGCAGCCTTTTAAATATACTGATTAAACCGAACTATTCACCTAGTTGAGTTGCGGCAATAACTGCACTAATAAGTACAAAAGCCCCACCGAAACCGTAAAGAGCGTTTGCAGCAGAACCACCTGCGATAAAGCCGATACCAACAATACCAAGACCTGCTAATACTAGAAATGTTGAGCTAACAATGATTCTACCACCAAGCTCGAAAGCTGAATTTGATTGTTTTGTTTTCTTTGCCATTTTTTTACCCCTAATAAAATTTAATATAACGTCAGTATACTAAGCATAAGCAATATATGCAATAGCTACTTACTGAAGTGGATATGTAGCAGTGATTACAACCCAACACCAAGAAGACATCGCTACATTTATTTACGCTGTATAGACGAGATTAGGGGCAATATCGTTAGAGCTTGAGGTGTCTAAGACCAGGTTTGCTATAATTACTCTTATGGAAAATAAATCTAGACCCCGTTTTAGCGTTGTTATACCGGCCTATAATGAAGCACCGTACCTACCACAAACTCTTGCCTCACTAAAAAAGCAAAACTTCGCAGGCGAAGTTGAAATAATAGTAGTAGACAATAACAGCACAGATCTAACCGCCGACATAGCTAGAAGCCTGGGAGCGAAAGTGGTTGAAGAGAAGCGTCCCGGCGTATGTTTTGCACGACAAAAAGGCACAGAAGTTGCCAGAGGGGAAATCGTGGTATCAACAGATGCCGACACTCAATTTCACGTTGATTGGTTGTCTAAAATAGATGGTATGTTTCAAAAGGACGAGGAGGCGGTGGCTGTAGTTGGATCGTGTCATTATACTGATGGTCCTATTTGGGGAACATTATATCCTTACGCTTTATTTGGTGTAATAAGCACTATTTATCGGATAACTGGCAAAACCTATTATGCTACAGCAACTAACATTGCCTTTAAAAAGGAGCATTGGATAGGCTATGACACCAAGCTTACTCAAGGGGGTGATGAGGTAGATCTTATCCGTAATTTACGCGGCAAGGGCAAGGTGGTGTTTGTTAACGGCAACCCTACATTAACTTCTGCTAGACGCCTAGCCAGAGGCTTCATTTACAATTTTTTTGTCACTTTTTTAATATATTACCTTCTCGAATACAACCTAAGTCGTAGATTTAA
>CALREK010000014.1:0-12890 GCA_943355165.1 uncultured Saccharimonas sp. (SeqCode)
ATATGCAGAGTGTTACGATTTGTTGACATTTTTTTCATAGCTTACCGCTCCCTTTGGGCGGCTGCTTAATATATAGGTATTTGCGTAAGTTTTTAGTTTTTTGGCTTAGAGCCCGCAAGAATGAGGACGCATAGGTGATTGTGATCTGTTGATTCTGTACATTTTTTTGCGCCCTTTCCTTTACGTAATAGTAGTGCTTATTATACACCACCTGTCAACAGATAGCCATAATCTGTTATAATAGACCTATAATTATGGAAAAAATCATACTTTATTATATCTTTGTGCCGATTGCCGATCCAACGACTGTTATGTTCTGGCAAAAAGCTTTATGTGAAAAGTTGGGCCTTAAAGGTCGGATTCTAATTAGTGGCAAGGGAATTAACGGTACATTAGGTGGTAATCTAAAGTCACTAAAGGCCTATAGAAAAATCATGAACGAACATCCATTGTTTTCAAAAATTGTCTATAAATGGAGCGACGGTAAGGCAGATGACTTTCCGAAACTAAGTATTAAAGTAAAATCCGAAACTGTGACGCTAGGTTGGGAACCAAATGTAACAACCGATGGCGTGATTGGTGGCGGTAAACACTTAAAACCCGAGCAAGTACATGATCTTGTAAAAGATTTTGGTGACGATGTAGTATTTTTTGATGGTCGTAATAAATATGAAGCACAGATAGGTAAGTTTAAAAACGCTGTCGTCCCTGATGTTAATTCTTTCAAAGAATATATAGCTGAACTCGATAAGCCAGAATACGACGAAATTAAGAAAAAGAAGGTTGTGACTTATTGTACTGGCGGTATACGCTGCGAAACATTGTCTGCATTGATGATCGAAAAAGGCTTTGAGGACGTTTATCAAATTGATGGCGGAATTGTTAAATATGGCGAAAAATTTGCAGATGAAGGTTATTGGGAAGGAAAATTATTTGTTTTTGATAAACGTATGAAACTTGCATTTAGTGATAAGTCTAAGGACATTGCAGTATGTGAAGTTTGCGGAATAAATACCAGCCATCAAGTTAATAGTACGAATATTCGTCGACGCCTTCATATCGTTTGCGAAAATTGTACTTCCGAAAACTTAGTTTTTGCGGAGTAACGTGAACGCTGATTTAAAAGAAAAATTAAAGTTATTACCCAAAACTCCAGGCGTATATTTTCATAAAAATGTTGCTGGAGAGATTATTTATGTTGGCAAAGCGGCGGTTTTAAATAATCGTGTTCGTCAATATTTCCAGAAAAGTCGAACGCGTGACGCCAAGACAGAAGCGTTGGTAGCAGAAATTGCTGATACAGATTGGATGGAAGTTGAGAGTGAGCTTGAAGCGTTATTTCTTGAAGCTGAGATGGTGCGTCGTTACATGCCTCGCTACAATATTCTACTGCGCGATGACAAATCACTTAGCTATATACGTATAGATTACGACAGTGATTATCCTACGGTAACTATCACCCGGCGCCCATTAGACGATGGTGCAAAATACTTCGGGCCTTATTTTAATTCGTTGTCTGTTCGCCAAGCGTTAAAATATTTGCGTAGAGTTTTCCCATTTGCAACCAGTAAATCTGTAGGGCAAAAACGAGCAAATTTGCACTATCATCTAGGATTGGATCCAGGACTCGAGGAGGGCCGAACTAGTATTAATGAGTACAGATCTAACTTGCGTGGATTGATTTCTTATATTGAAGGTCATAAAGACAAGTTAATCAAATCTTTAGAGCGAGACATGACAAAACTAGCAAAAAACGCACAATTCGAGGAAGCTGCTAAAACTCGTAACCGTTTGTATGCATTAAAGAATTTAAACAAACAAGTAGTGTTTAGCGACAAAGAGTTCATGGATATTAGCAAGGATCATGCACTTAATGAGCTTGTTGATTTGCTACAGCTAGACAAATTTCCTCGTAGAATCGAAGGTTACGATATAAGTCATATGAGTGGTACGGATGTCGTAGCTAGTATGGTTGTGTTTACTAATGGCGTTAGCGACAAAGATGAATACCGAAAATTCAAAACTCGAATTGACCAAAATAATGACTTTTATAATATGAACGAAACGATCAGCCGCCGCCTGTCTTTGCAAGGTCAGACCTTGCAACCTGCGCTAGGAAAGTCCTCTCACAAATCCAAGAATGCCTGGAAGTTAAAATTACCAGATTTGGTTCTAATTGATGGAGGCAAAGGTCAACTGGAGGCTGCAATTAAAGCGCGAGACATCGCCGGACAAAGTGACTTAAAATTTATTGGTTTAGCTAAACGCGAAGAACAAATCGTTATACAAAAACCTAAACTAAAAGGTCAAGTCGAACATCCGGGTAGTAATGTTACAGTCAATCAGACTGCGTTAAAGAAGCTGAACGGTTATGTCACCGAAACAGAAGATTTTATATTAATTAATTTATCCCACAGAACAAACTTAATTAAATTACTGCAAAGAATTCGCGACGAGAGCCATAGATTTGCCGTTAGTTACCACTCGACACTAAAAAGAGGACGACAAACTGCGAGTGTTCTTGATGACATTCCAGGATTTGGTCCGGTAACACGTAAAAAATTATTAAAAACTTTTGGCTCTATTAAGATGCTTGGACTTGCCGATAGAGCGGAGATTGAGAAAATAATTGGAATTAAAAAAACCGAGCTGTTATTAGCCAATCTGCCAGAGCCTAAATCCAAATAAATTAAGTACTGCAGGGAGTCTCCCTGCTAGATCAGCTATACAAAGTTACTGCAGGGAGTCTCCCTGCTAGATTTTTTGTGGGTGATTTGGGGTGGGAGTTGCATCGTGGGGTAATTCGAGTATACTAATTTACTGCCATGAATTCATTTTTCTCGGCGGAGTTTTTTAAGGGAAACCGAGCTAATTTACGTAAACTTTTTACTGGTACGGCGCCAATCGTCTTGACGGCTAATGGGTCGTTGCAGCGTGGTGGCGACTCTTCATATAAGTTTCATCAGGATAGTAATTTTTGGTATTTAACCGGCATTGATGAACCCGATGCTCTGCTCGTAATAGACAAAGATAAAGAGTATTTGATTGTTCCAAAACGCGAAGGTGTGCAAGAAGCCTTTGACGGCTCAACCGACTTTGATGAGATAGCTAGAATATCTGGCGTTGATGCTGTTTATGACAACAAGGAGGGTTGGGATCGCTTAACAAAGAGGTTGAAGAAGGCTAAACATATCGCCACTTTGTCTGCTGCCCCAAGCTATATTGAGCATTATAGGATGTTTTCAAATCCTGCACGTCAGAAATTAATGGACAATGTTAAGGAAATAAACTCAGAAATTACCATGTTAGATTTGCGACAACATCTCGCAAAGCTACGAGTCATCAAACAGCCAGCTGAGATTTTGGTGATGAAAAAGGCCGTCAATATAACTATGGCCACCTTCAAAGACGTGGCACGAAGTCTAAAAAAGCTAGACAACGAGTTCGAGGTTGAAGCTAAGTTGTCGTATGGGTTTCGTAATCGAGGGGCAAGTGGACATGCGTATGATCCAATAGTTGCCAGCGGACTAAACGCTACGACTCTACATTACTTAAAGAATTCCGATACTCTAAACAGTAAAGAGCTTTTATTGATCGATGCAGGTAGTGAAGTGGAGCATTATGCCGCCGATATTACTAGGGTTTTTGCTGTAAATGAGCCAACAAAAAGACAGCAAGCTGTGGTAGACGCCGTAATAAGCGTGCACGAAAAAGCGTTGAGCATATTGAAGCCAGGTGTGATGATAAAGGACTATGAGACCCAGATTGAGGCATTTATGGGTGAAAAATTGCGAGAGTTAGGCTTGATTAAGTTAATAGACCATGACTCAGTGCGAAAGTTTTATCCTCATTCGACATCTCACTTCTTGGGCTTAGATGTGCACGATGTAGGAGACTATGACCAGCCCTTAGAGGCAGGCATGATATTGACGGTTGAGCCGGGTATTTATATACCAAACGAGAATATTGGCGTCAGATTAGAAGATGATGTATTGATTACTACAAATGGCCCACTTATATTTAGCAAGAATTTACCGTTCGTTTTGTGATAAAATATATCTAATGAAAAGTCCGTTTTCGCGTTTTATAGTTAGATGGTTTATATGTGCCTTAGGCCTCTGGGTAGCGGCCGGCTTATTAGGTGACCGCGTTTCCTACGACAGTCGCATCGCCGTTATAGTAATTTCGGGCCTCATACTCGCTGCTGTTAATACTTTCATAAAACCACTTATTGTAATCATGTCGCTGCCAGCAATACTATTTAGCCTGGGATTATTCATGATTGTCATAAATGGTCTAATGGTAATGTTGGTAAGTAAATTTTACGCACCCTTGCATATTACGAATTTTGGAGCGGCTATGCTTGCGGGTATGGTCATTGGCTTGGTAAACTACTTAGTAACTACAATATTGGAGAAATCATGAGCATATTCAACTACATCACTATCGGTTCAACAATATTACTGAGCATTCTCATCCTCATACAAACTCGTGGTGCATCACTCGGAGCAGGTCTAGGTGGTGGTGGCGAAGTAAACACGGTTCGCCGTGGGTCAGACAAGACTCTTCACCAGATCACGATTACAATGGTTGTCATCTTTGCAATGTCACTAATCATCAGTCTTGTATCTTAAACCACTAACCTCAGTTAGGATTCGGTAATATGTTTAACAGAACCACACGACTTCGTTGGCGCAGACGCTTTAGGATAAAGCGCAGACAAGTTGAAGGAATCAGCACGGTAGCAGAAGAACATTTTGACCGACATTTGTTCAAAAGAATCGGTCGACTGTACTTTGTGCGTCGATTTATTTTCACCTGGATATTGTTGTTGACGTTGTTGGCTGTTGTTTTGCTTTCGCAGATAAGGAGACTAGGCAATCATTACCAGACTCTTCAGCCTGTTCCAGGGGGTACTTTTGTTGAGGGAATGGTCGGTTCTTTTACGAACGCTAACCCAATCTATGCTTCTAGTAATGTTGATAGTAGTGTTTCTAAGTTAGTTTTTTCTGGACTATTTAAGTATGACCAAAAACATAATCTAGTTGGTGATTTAGCAGAAAGCTGGACTGTAGATGAGCGTGGCGTGCATTACGTCGTAAAGCTCAGGCCGCGTTTATTATGGCAGGATGGCTACCCATTAACTGCGGCTGACATAGTATTTACCTATAAGAGTATTCAAAATCCGGATGCCAAGTCGCCATTAGCTAGTAGTTGGCAGGGAATTACTGTTACTGCAAAAGATGCTCAGACAATATATTTTGATCTTCCTAGCGCTCTGAGCTCCTTCCCTCTGTCTATGACAAACGGAATTGTGCCAAAGCATCTACTTTCGGGTATTGCCGCCTCACAGCTGAGGTCTGTTAGCTTTAATACGATTAAGCCAGTAGGTTCTGGTCCATATAGGTGGGATGCTGTGGAGGTAAGTGGTGAAACTCCAGAAACTCGTATGCAACAGATCGCATTACTGCCAAATGATAATTATTACGGAGGCAAACCTTTATTAAATAAATTTGTCATCCGATCTTTTAATAGCGATAAACAACTTCAGACAAGTTTTAATAATCAGGAGCTTAACGCAATGGTTGGGCTATCTTCAACGCCTAAAGAACTAATCAGCAAGGCTAATATTTATGAATATAATATTCCTCTGCTGAGCGAAGTTATGGTATTTTTGAAAAACTCTAACGAAATACTTAGGGATACAAAAGTTAGACAAGCGTTAACATTGGCTACAGATACTATTAGCATAGATAAGAGTTTGGGTTATCCGGTTCTGGCCGTTAAGGGGCCTATGTTGTCGTCACAATTTGCCTACGACAAAGCGCTTGACCAGCTAGCTTATGATCCGTTATTGGCCGGCCGATATCTTGACGAAGCAGGCTGGAAGATTGGTGCGAAGGGTATTAGGCAAAAGGACGGCAAGCCGTTAACATTCAATCTATATTCACAGAATAATCCAGAATACACTAAAGTAACCAATATGTTAGCGAGCCAGTGGAAGTCGGTTGGTGTAGATGCTCAGGTTGTTCTACAGCCAGACAATGAGTTACAGGCGACAATTTCTTATCATAGTTATGACAGCTTAGTCTTTGGCATAAGTCTTGGTATTGATCCAGATGTTTTCCCTTATTGGCATAGCTCTCAGGCTGATCCGAGGCTTCAAAATCGTTTGAATTTCTCGGAGTATAAATCTGGTGTAGCTGACAAATCTCTCGAGGCGGGCCGTACTCGTTCTGACCCTAGCATACGAAAGGTAAAGTATCGTCCGTTCCTTGAAGCGTGGAGAAACGATGCTCCGGCTATAGCGCTGTATCAGCCTAGATTGTTGTATATATCTAGAGGACGAATATTTGGATTTGATCCTACTAGTTATAATAGTGGCACTGATCGTTATTCTAATGTTGATAAATGGATGATACACGAAGCCAGACTTCAAAAACCTAGAACCACAAAAAATTTGTAGTTTGTTGGTGTTGGCTGGCTAATACTCATATACAATTAAGTGGTAATTAACATTTTAGGCGCGAGTGGCGGAATTGGTAGACGCGCTAGCTTCAGGAGTTAGTGGGGGTAACCCCGTGGAGGTTCAAGTCCTCTCCCGCGCACCAATACTAGGACCGGTCGCAAGGCCGGTTATAATATTGGTAAATGTGCAGACTTGAACATCCAGAATTAAGTCAGCCTGCTGACGTGGAGGTTAGCCCGCGACCAAACCGAACTTGCTTTGCTATGCTAATTTTTCTTGCTCTGCACGTTCAGCTGCTTCAAGTTCAGCTGCTTTATCTTGCTGTAGTTTAGCGTTAAACTTTGCATCAAGATCTGGAATTGCTTCG
Organism: uncultured Saccharimonas sp. (SeqCode); assembly: GCA_943355165.1. Taxonomy (GTDB): domain Bacteria; phylum Patescibacteriota; class Saccharimonadia; order Saccharimonadales; family AQU-01; genus CALRGT01. The sequence continues at coordinate 6,837 of CALREK010000014.1, forward strand.
CCTGTTTCTGTAGCCGCTCCATTCAGTAGGGCGTTGTAAATTACTTCGGCTTGATGTTCGCGCATCGTGACGTTATCACCAATCACACCGTCGAAATCAACCATTACATGGGCGCCGTCAAAAATAGTTCCAAACCTAGCTTCATCAAGTAATTCATCAAATGTTTCGATTGAATTAAAACGCTGTTTTTTTAGCTTTAGTTCTTCGCTAGCGGATAAGGCTTCTTCACTGCCGTCTTCCACCAATTTATCGACTTTTTTCTGGGCTTCTCTGCCTTCTCGACTTCCCGTGAACCAGATCTTCTCTATGACGACCTTACCGGCCTCAATTTTTTCTTTTAATAGCTTGTCTACTTTTTCAAAATTACCAGACGAATCTTCAACTATAACTATTTTTAATGGCGCTCCAGTTTCGTCGTCGTTTTCATGGGCTTCTACAAACGCACCAAGTTTTTCGAACTTATTATCGGCTACGATATAGTTAGTTTTATCTCTAATAAAATTATGTCGTTCGTCTCTGTCGGGAACAGCCTCCTGCAAATTAGAGAATAAGTTTCTGACTATCCCTGACTTAGCGATTTTAGCATCTTGATAGCCTGTGGCTGCAACATCACCGGTAGACCAAATGTTTAGTGATTTTATCCTTCCGAGGTTATTTGCAACTAATTCTGGCATCGTATCAGATATGTCTGGAGCTAACATTTTACTCATGTCTATGCCATGAAGACCAGTTATTATTTGGCCTCTAAAATTATCAAAACCTACAGAATCAGTTTCTTCATTTTCCATAAATTTTTTCCATAATCTAGCGGCGTATACGTTATAGTCCATATCGCCTTCTTTCTCGACTTTTGATTGTAGTTCAAAAAAGTACTTACTTAAATCTTCTGATGGCTTGACAGGTTCTATCGATGGATCGTATCCGGTCAAACCTTCTCTATTTCTAGCAGCATCAGCTGCAGCACTTATGAAGTCTCTTGGTTGTGGCGGTTGTTGTTCCATGACACAATAATATCATGATTTATTGGTTTATTGGCTACCCTGGCGTAGGCAAAGATTATTGTGCAAAAAAGTTGAGCCAATTATTGGTTTGTCCGCATATTGATGCTGATGATTTCCTTACAAAAGAGAATAAACAGAGCTTGATAGCCGGCAAGTTTGGTAGTCACGACAGACTACAAAAGCTAAATAGAATATGCGAGAAAGTTAAAATCCTGCTAGAAACTAATGACTGTATTACTGTAGCTGATTCGTTGCCTGACCAAGCTTCTAGAAATTTTGTAGTCAATTATTTTGGTAAAAATGTCAGGTTCATACTAGTTAAGTCGTCTGATTCTATACACCATGGTCGTCTTATGGCTAGGTCAGATCATTTTTTTACCCATGAATTAATTGAAAATTATATCAAGAATAATTGGCAGGAAATTGATGAAGACACTATGTCGTTTTCAATTCTTATAAATGAGCATAAGAGCGAGGCAGAGTTAATCAAGGCTTTGCAAGAACTTATATAATTTTTAATAAATAGGGGACACATTGGAATATCAAAAAGAGCTAGATTTTGCTAAAACAATCGCAATAAAGGCAGGCGACATAATGTTGCAATATTTTGATGGGGATCAAAACACGGAGATTAAGACAGACGGCACCCCAGTGACAATTGCCGATAAAACAATTAACCGTATGGTAATTGAAGAATTACGACGAGACTTTAGCGGTGATGGTGTGGTTGGCGAGGAAGAGAGCAATGCTGAATATGGTATGGGTCGGCGCTGGATATGTGATCCAATTGACGGCACCATGGCCTACACATACGGTTTGCCTATCTCGATGTTTTCCTTAGCACTAGTTATAGATGGCGTACCGACACTTGGGGTCGCCTATAATCCTTTCATGAAGCAGATGTTTTGGGGGATTAAAGGCCAAGGAAGTTTTTGCAACGGAAAGGCTTTAAGCGTTTCTAGCCTAGATATTAATTCTGGGATAGTTGCAATTCCTCCTAATATGACGAGAGTTTATGACCAGGCTCCAGATATTACCAAATTACTGGCATATAAGCCTCAGTTGGCAGTATTTGATGGAGCGGTTCATAGGAGTTGTTTGGTTGCCAAGGGCAGACTTGTTGGATTTCCTCACCCAGAAGTTAAGCCTCACGATGTTGCCGCTGTCCATGTGATTATAGAAGAAGCTGGCGGTAAGGTTACAGATGTACACGGCGGTAAGCTAGATTATAGTAAGCCGTTTGTCGGAGCAATATTGTCAAATGGTGTGGCCCACGAGCAATTACTGTCACTTTTTGTGTAGATCTTCATTCTTATCAGTAGTATTTAAAGATTGTTTCATACTATAATATTGATATGAATATAGAACCAACAGCAGATATCGGGGTAATGGGATTGGCCGTTATGGGTCAGAACTTAATACTAAACATGAATGACCACGGGTTTGTTGTGGCTGCCTATAATCGCACGACAAGTAAGGTTGACGATTTTATTAACAATGAAGCAAAAGGTACGCAAGTAGTTGGTGCGTATTCTATTGAAGAACTGGCTAGTATGCTAAAACGACCACGCCGAGTAATGTTGATGATAAAGGCCGGAGACGCAATAGACGACGCTATTGAGGAACTGCTGCCTCACTTAGAAAAAGGCGATATTATTATTGATGGCGGAAACACCTTATTTACCGACACTATCCGCCGAGAAAAGTATGTTACTTCTAAGGGCCTACTATATATCGGAACAGGTGTTTCGGGTGGCGAAGAAGGTGCTAGACGCGGTCCGTCAATTATGCCAGGAGGCTCACCAGAAGCTTGGCCTCACGTTAAAGACATATTTCAGAGCATTGCCGCAAAAGTTGACGATGGTTCGCCATGTTGCGAATGGGTTGGCGAGGGTGGAGCCGGGCATTATGTCAAAATGGTCCACAATGGTATCGAATACGGTGATATGCAGTTAATCGGCGAAGCTTATCAGCTGATGCGTGATTATTTGGGCATGTCAGCAGATGAAATGTCGGATATTTTTGCAGAGTGGAACAAGGGCGAACTCGACAGTTATTTGATAGAGATTACGGCAGATATTTTGGCCCATAAAGACGAAGACGGTCAGCCGCTTGTCGATAAGATTTTAGATGTTGCTGGTCAAAAAGGAACAGGTAAGTGGACGGTGGTTAACTCGGCCGAGCTCGGTCAGCCAGTGACCTTAATTTCTGAGGCAGTTTATGCAAGATGCGTTTCTTCCTTCAAAGATCAGCGTGTAAATGCTAGTAAGATATTAATCGGACCATCGGCCAAATTTAGTGGCGACAAGGCAGAGTTTATCGAACAGATTCGCCAGGCTTTGTATGCGTCTAAAATGATTAGCTATACGCAAGGCTATATGTTGATGCGCGCAGCCGCTGAAGAGTATGGCTGGAACTTGAACTACGGCGGCATCGCCTTGATGTGGCGGGGTGGTTGTATTATTCGAAGCAGATTCCTGAGTAAGATAAAAGATGCATTTGACCAAGATAAAGACCTGGCTAACCTGCTACTCGACCCATTCTTTACTTCTGCTATCGAGCAAAATCAACAAAGTTGGCGTAGCGTTATTGCTAGTGCAGTACAAAGCGGTATCCCTGTGCCTGCTATGAGTTCTGCATTATCATTCTTTGATGGCTATCGCACAGCATCTTTGCCAGCTAATTTGTTGCAGGCTCAACGCGACTACTTTGGTGCTCACACCTATGAACGTATCGACAAGCCAGGCGAAGTATTCCACACGAACTGGACAGGCCGCGGTGGTACCACGAGTTCTTCTAGTTATAACGTGTAGGAATAATCTATAAAAAGACAAATTATTGGAGATTTTTCGGTAGATTATTGTGCTATTATGTAAGTTATAGTACTAATGTTTTAAGTCGTTATTTATGAGTAAAGTTGCACACTATTTACAACAACATGTTATTGGCGAAGTTCTAACTACGCCAGATATAAGACGCTATTTTTCTACAGATGGCAGTGTTCTTGCGTCTTTGCCCAGCGTAGTAATGTATCCGCACAACGAAAACGATGTACGCAAGACCGCCCGATTTACATGGCAGCTCGCAGAACGAGGTAGAGTTATCCCTATAACGGCTCGTGGCATGGGTACTGACCAATCTGGAGCAGCCATAGGTACCGGCATCATTATGGTCTTCCCGGCTCATATGAACAAAATCCTTGAACTAGACGGCAAAACTGGTCTTGTCACTGTCGAGCCTGGACTTAATTACGGCAAACTACAACAGACGCTTCATACTCACGGTAGATTCTTGCCTCCTTATCCTTCGTCTCTTGAGTACAGCACTATTGGCGGTGCTATTTCTAATAACTCTGGTGGTGAAAAGACGATTAAGTATGGCAAAACTAGGGATTTTGTAAAAAAACTTAGGGTAGTGCTGGCAAATGGTGAAGTAATAGAGACGAGACGATTAAGCAAACGAGAGCTCGACAAAAAGCTTGGCTTAACAACTCTAGAGGGTGAAATTTATCGTTCATTAGATGCGCTTATTGAAGAAAATAGCCAACTAATAAAGAACTTTCGACTGGGAGTTAGCAAGAACTCTGCAGGATTTGATATTTTTGATGTGAAGCACAAGGACGGCTCCTTTGACCTTTCACCACTTATAATTGGTTCGCAGGGAACACTAGGAATCGTTACCGAGGCTGTATTGTCGACATCGCCACATAATCCAGACACAACAGTTATTGCTGCTTTGTTTGACGATATTCAGGTGGCCGAACAGGTTATACTTGAGCTCCGTAAATTGTCAGAATCACCTAGTGCTATCGAAATGGTGGACGAGGCATTGTTAAATTTTGTCGACCAGCAAAATCCTCATCAGCTTAAGGGTGTATTTACTAAGCCTTTTCCTAGAATTGTTTTGTTGATAGAGTTTGATAATTTGAATGCAAGACTACAGAGTAAAATGGTTAAAAAAGCGACAAAGATACTTAAGAATAATCAGGTTGTTTACAAAGTTGAAACTGAGGACCTAGCCAAAGAAAAATTATGGAAAATCCGCAACTCATCGGCAATTTTATATAGTCATTCAGATGGAGGAGCAAAACCATTGCCAATAATAGAGGACGGTATCGTACCTGTTGAGAAATTTAGTGAATTTCTAGCTGGGATATATTTGCTATTTGAGAAATATAAACTAGTGCCATCAGTTTGGGGTCACGCCGGAGATGCGAACTTGCATGTTCAGCCAATATTAGACCTATCATTAGTTGGCGACAGGCAGAAGATTTTTAAATTAATGGAAGAATACAGTGAGTTAGTCATAGGTTTAGGCGGTAGTACTTCGGGTGAGCATGGTGACGGCAGACTAAGAGCCCCTTATCTTAAGAAGCTCTACGGTGATGAAATTTATGCTATCTTCCAGAAAATAAAACTGATATTTGATCCTTATAATACATTAAACCCAGGCGTTAAGGTGAATGTGTCGATTGACGAGATTAAGCCTTTGCTTAGGCAAGAGTTTACAATTAATCATGCTCAGCATCTACCTCATAACTAATTCATGAAGGCGTATGACTTAATAGGATTAATCGGCGCGATATTTCTTCTTTTTGGATTCTATAGAGTTACTATTGGTAAATGGACCAACAAATCACTGTGGTACGAGTTAGATAATGTGATAGGACCAGTGCTACTAATAATTTACCAGTTACACCTACGCGCGTATATTAGCGTGGTCCTTAATGCGGTTTGGGCGATTGTCGCCTTTAAGGGCATAACTTCCTACGCTGAAAGATTTGTTACTGCTCGTAGGTCAAAGCAATAGAGCTTGAGTTTTTGTCTAAAAAATAGTAATATAACAGAGTTATTATGACTGTAGGCGGTTGCCGACTTAGCGCGAGTGGTGGAATGGTAGACACGCTTGTCTGAGGGGCAAGTGCCGCAAGGTGTGGAGGTTCAAGTCCTCTCTCGCGCACCATAGTAATAGATTAGGGCGCTTAGCTCAGTTGGCTAGAGCATCTCGTTTACACCGAGAGGGTCGGGGGTTCGAGTCCCTCAGCGCCCACCAA
>CALREK010000015.1:0-12636 GCA_943355165.1 uncultured Saccharimonas sp. (SeqCode)
ACCAATGCTGGCTAATAGGTAAATAAACGGAAGAAGTATTGCATCGCCGACAACTCCTCCTAGAGACACTAGTATTATGCTGATCGCAAAAAACCCGACGACCATTTTAGTTCTATCGAGTCCGCGCTCAGTGTAGCTATCGAATAGTCCGAGAAGTAACATAGCACAAGTAAATATATCAATAACTGGTTCTTTTATTAATCCCAGGGTGGCATCATTTTGAGATCCGAAAGTCAGGGAACGAAATATATTAATAATGTTTTGAATAAAGTGCATAGGTAGAGCTGAGAGGTTAGTCGGAAGAGCTAGAAAAGTGTTGATAATAGTTGGCTGACTAAATACCGAATAGCCAAGCGGTAGTAGCAGTATTATAGTCAATGTTAAGGCCGCAATAGCTGATTTAGAAGATTTGAAGATCAGTTGGCTTATTAACTTTCTTTGCCATATTGCAGGCAATACGATGAACCATATTAAACCTGGCGTATAGATTAACGCTACAGTCAAAAGTCCGCCGGCAATAATAGTTCGAGATTCATGCATAGAGTTTTTGGCCCATATGACGTAAGCGAAACTCATTACTATTAGCAAAATATAGGTTATGTCAGGCGTAGCCATTCTTGCATAAGTCAAAAACCAACTGGAAGTAACCAGCATAATGGTTCCTAAAATAGCAATTTTGGTGCCCTGCCAATGCCTTAACACATAATAGAAAAGAAGCATTGTTACTACAGCAAAAGCCGTGCTGATTAGTCTAGTGTTATGAACAGTGTTGGCAGAAAACAAATTCATGACTTGTTGAGCTGCCTTGTAAACGATAAATGTCGGGTCTAGGCTAAGTGTCTTTAAGTTCCGTACAGATGTTACGGTTGCGATTTCTTTAGGCGTCGCCCCTGTCAGTAGTGTACTAATGTGATATCCCAAAATAGCGACAAAAACTGTAAGGCCAGCCAACCAATAGATGGTGTCTTTCCAGTAGATTTCAATATTTGTACGCACTGTCTTGATGTTCATAATAGTTAAATACAATTATATATGAATATTAGCATTAACGATAATTGCTAGCATTATTCGCTGAATGGTTGGCTGTGTTTGGTGTCTAGGCTGCGGAATCGTTGCTTATCTTTGTCGAAGTAAAGTTCTACTCCGCCTGTTGGACCGTTACGATGCTTTTTGATAAGAATGTCTGTGATGTTTTTGCGCTCAGATTGAGGGTTATAGTAGTCCTCTCTGTAGATAAAGGCCACAACGTCCGCATCTTGCTCAATTGAACCAGATTCACGAAGATCAGATAATTGTGGAATTTGAGGCGTTCGGCTCTCAACTGAACGGCTTAGCTGACTCAGTGCAATAATAGGAACGTCTAGTTCTCGAGCTACACCCTTAAGGCCACGTGATATTTCAGAAATTTCTTGTACGCGGTTTCCATCACCGCCAAATCTTCCGCCACCACTCATAAGCTGCAAATAGTCCACGATAATTAAGCCTAGTTTGTGTTGATGTGCTTCCCTGCGGGCTTTAGTACGAAGTTCACTAATTGAAATGCTAGGGGTATCGTCAATGTAAATAGGTGCTTCAGACAATGTGCCCATTGCGTGACCAATTTTTTCGAAGTCTGAATCCGTTAGATTACCTGTTCTTAGCGCCCAAGCATCAACGCCGGACTCCATAGCTAACATACGATCAACCAACTGTTCCTTGCTCATTTCAAGACTGAAAAGCAAGACGACTTCTTTTGATTGCAGAGCTACGTTGTGGGCGAAGTTAAGAGCTAGAGCCGTTTTACCCATAGAAGGTCGAGCGGCAAGAATGAATAAGTCTGAGCGCTGTAATCCTGCAAGAATATTGTCTAAGTCCTTGAATCCTGTTGGTACGCCGCGAATCTTGCCCTTGTCTTTGTGTAGCTCGTCGAGTCTATCAAAACTTTCGCCAAGTATAGTTTCTAGGCTAGTAATGTCTTGTTTGACGTGTTGCTGACTAACTTCAAATAAACTTGTTTCGGCGCCTTCTATTAGTTGTTGCAAATCATGACCTTCGTCGTAACCTAGCGTGATGATTTCTTGCGACGCTTTGATTAAACGGCGTCTTAAGGATTTTTGAGAAACAATTTCTGCGTATTTTTCAACATGCGAAGCGGTCGGTACATAGTTAGTGAGTTCTGTTAGAAAGGCTGCACCACCCACGAAGTCTAAAAAATCAGCATTTCTTAATTGATCAGCAAGTGTCAGCACATCTATGGGGCTGTGTTTTTCGTATAAATGACTTATCGCTTCGTATATTCTTTGGTGCTTAGGATCATAGAAGTCTCCGCTAAATATACTGTCAGCGATTTTTACAATTGCGTCGCTGTCAATTAATATAGCTCCAAGCAAACTAGCCTCGGCATCGAGGTTTTGAGGTGGAATGTTTGCAGCTTTTGGATCCATTATTCGTTCAACACCTTATTATATTTATGATTCTAGCACTTCGGCGCCTGCAAAAATATTGCTTACGGTATCAATATTTGTGTCTTTAGCTGGTGCTGCAGTTTCTTTTATTGCTGCTGGCTCTTCCGCCTCACCTTTTTGACTCATTTCGTAGATGATAGTTATTGGGGTATCGATCTTTTCGCTAATAATATCGTAAAGTTTCTTGTGATTTTTGGAATCCTTCATCTGTTTTTGATGAAATGGAAATCGAAATAGAAGTGTAAGCGTCTGCTCTCCAAAACTCGCAGTAGACATTCTGAGCACTCCGTATAGTGTGCTATGTCGAGTCTTTAGTTCGTTTAGAACCGTCGGCCATATGACTTCCACAAAGTTCGTATCATCAGGTGTAATTTTAACGATTTTTTCTACTTCTGGTTTTTTGACTGGCTTAGTTTCTTTTACTGCTTTTGGTGCAGGTTCGGTTTGTTTTATGGGCTCAGTAATTTCTGGAGCATTAGTTTCGATCTTAAGGACAGGGCTTGGTGAGGCTATCGCTGCTGCTTTTATAGGCTTAGAGATTGTTTGCTCATCGTTACCCAGAACCACGCCTAACAGCGTAATTTCTAGATATTGTTCAGGATTATTGTAGGTAGGGACCTGAAGTAATTTAGATAAAAGTGCTAGAGAATCATTCGCACTCATTTGTGAAGAGTCGTTTATTATAGCTTCTCTAAGTTTTTCTGAAATTTGTTTGGCGATACTAGTTGGTTGGTATCCTAAATCTTTTAATTCCTGTAGAACCTTAATTATTTCAATCGCTGTGCCAGTATTTATAATTTCAATGATTTTGTTTATAAAAACATCAGGAGCAATGCCAAGAATTCTTCGCACATCGTCAGTAGTTAATTTGCCAGTGTGACGTGATTGATCGAGAAGGCTGATGCTGTCACGAAAACTGCCGTCGCCCTGTTCTGCTATCAGTCTTAGGGCCTCTTCGTCAGCATCGATGCCTTCTTTTTTTGATATTAGGGCAAGCTGCTTAATGGCGCTACTTATTTCGATTGGTTTAAATGAATAGCGTTGAGTTCTGCTGATAATTGTTTCAGGAAGTTTGTGTACCTCAGTAGTCGCCAAGATAAAAATAACGTGAGCTGGGGGTTCCTCGAGAGTTTTTAATAGCGCATTAAAAGCTTCTCTGGTTAACATATGAACTTCGTCAATTATATAAACTTTGTACTTGGCGGATGTTGGGCTGATGTGTACTTTGTCGCGAATATCTCTTATTTCGTCAATTCGGCGGTTACTGGCGGCATCAATTTCGATTATGTCTAAGTGACTAGACTCGTCGTCATATTTAAGACCATTAACTTCGTGGGCTAGTATACGAGCTATAGATGTTTTGCCTACTCCATGAGGGCCCGTAAATAAATATGCGTGGCTTAATTTGCCGCTTTTAAGGGCGTTATCTAGAGTGCTGGTGATATGTTCTTGTCCGACAACATCACTTAGCTTTTTAGGACGGTATTTTCTGTATAAAGCCTGAGCCATTAGTAATTTTCATAAACTGACAATACATTCAGTCGCCGAAACCCTCCACTTAGTTAGTAGTACAATTATAAGCTATCGGCGGTAATCTGCGTGAGTTCGTTTTTACAACGTATGTACGCGGCACAGTAATGGCTACTTATCTAAATTTTCGCCGAATCCAGCTTTTGAATATTCGACTGCTGCTGGTAATGATAATGCTGCACCTCCTACAGTGCCTGCCCAGCCAATGGCTTCTAGTCCAGAGTCTACCAAACCAGGTGAATGTTTCTCGATCGCGTTCTTGAGCATGAAAGCTCCAACGCCAAGCCACACAGCCGCTGCGCCGTGTTTTCCTGACGCAGATGGATTGACTTCTACGCCGTGTTTTCTTGCCGCAATAGAACCAATTGAGCCTATGATGTTTGGGGCGGCTACTGCGACAGTTGCTGCAATTGGTAGAACATCTGCACCAGTAAGTATTACGAGACCGGCGGCAAGCTGTATTTTATCAACTGTGGGGTCAAGATCTCTCCCAAATCTACCTTTTGTTTTTGTTTTGTCAGCTACTGCGCCGTCCGCAATGTCGCCTAATCTGCCTACTAGTACTTTGGCTGTGCCTTCTACTTTGCGTCCATCAGCAAAATCGCTAAGGCCATTAATAACAGCAACTGTTCCTGCGATGGTAATGGCATTTGCAGCCGTTATTACTCCATGAGACTTTTTAGCAATTCTTTGCAACCTAGATAAATCTTCATCTTTAATATCATCCCAGTCATTATGATTGGACTGAAGTCTGTGTAGCTTCTCTTCTTTTCCTTGAGACTTGCTCATATTATACAATATAAATTAAGATTTATCAATTATAGTGGTAACTATAGTGCTGCTTCTAGTGCAGCCCATTCGGTATGGTCGTCGTCTTCTGGTACGTTTACGCTAACTTGGTCGCCAGGCTTTGCCTTAAAGTATGTCACGCTAGCAAGTAATACGCGGTAAGCTCGTTCACCAACGTTTACAAAGTAATGTCCATCTTTTAGTTCTAGCATGCCGACAATTTGCTTGCGAGGTATTGGCCCGATTTGCTTGTACATAAAGGCGCCGTCATCTGCAATCGTAAGTTTAAGTATGTCACCTTGGACTAATTTTGATTTAGAAGCGTAGTTTGCTGGTACTGGATAAGTCTTGCCGTCAGAGCCAACCATAATTTGACCATCAAATACACCTTCAATGATTTTACCTAGGTTATCGTCGGTCAATGATGCAGTTACTGTAGGATCTTCGCCCACAATGCTAACTAGAAGCTCTTTAGCGGCAGCTAGGCTTGTTTCTGCCTCCTGAATGAGGGTTCTTAGTCTTTTTACTTGTTTCTCTGGGAAGTCGGCCATATTTGCTCCAGCGTATCCTGTCTATTTTTGCTCCAATATTAGCTTTAACGTACCACGGTTCGTTCGTCAAGTCAAAAAATTAAAATAATTCTGTGGACAACTATCATTAATATATCGGTAGAAATAAATAGAGCTCCGTCCAAGGGACAGAGCTCTATTCGTTGCAGAATCTAGTGATTAGACTAGTTCGACAGTAGCGCCAGCGTCTTCAAGAGTTTTCTTGGCTGCTTCAGCGTCATCTTTCTTAGCGTTTTCTAAGATAGTTTTTGGAGCACCATCAACTAGAGCTTTAGCTTCACCAAGACCTAGGCCTGTGATGTCCTTAACAGCTTTGATGATAGCGACCTTCTGTGCACCAGCGTCTTTTAGAACGACGTTGTATTCACTTTTAGCGTCTTCAGCAGGAGCAGCGTCGCCGCCGCCAGCTGGACCGGCCATTGCAACTGCTGCTGCAGCTGGTTCGATACCGTATTCATCCTTAAGGATAGTCTTAAGTTCGTTAACTTCTAGTACAGTCAAGCCTGTTAGCTGTTCTGCAATCTTCTTTAAATCTGCCATGATAGATCCTTTCTTAAATTAATTAGGCTTTTGCCTTAGCTTCTACTCCATCGAGTAGAGCGTGTAAGTTGCCTGACAAACCGTTCATAACTCCGTCTAACGGAGATGAAAGTGTTGCCAGTACCTCAGCAATAAGCTGATTTTTGCCTGGCAATAATGCTAGGGCTTTTACGTCGTCGGCGCTAATAAAAGCACCTTCGCTACTGATACCACCTACGAATTGAAGAGTTGGAGCGGTTTTAGCAAACTTTGCCAAAACTTGTGCTGAAGCTACTTCGTCTTCGCTGTTGAAGGCGTATAGTATCTGGCCTTTTAGTGCGCTAGTGTCAACTGCTTTAAAGCGTTCGTTGTTTTGTAGTGCCTTAATGACCAAACGGTTTTTGATGACTCTAACGTGAGTCGAGTTTTCACGAGCTGATTTTCGCAACTCTTGTAGCTCTTTCACGCTCGTACCGGCATATGCTGCAAGTACAGTAAGTTTTGAAGCATCGAGTAAGCCACTGACTTCGTCGAGTACTTCGTTCTTCTTGATTCTACTTAGCGCCATAGATAATGTTTCCTTTTGTTGTTATTAACAGCCATCGACCATTGAGGACTGTTTGTTACCGAAAATAAAAAGTCTTCGACGATTTACATCAAAGACTAATAATTTCGAAGAGAATAAATTCTGACCTCGGTAGCATTTTTACGTTTGTCTTTTAGGACTCACCGCTACTGTCTTTGGTAACAGAACTATTCTAGTCTATTTAACAGATTAAGTCAACCACATATCGGGCAAATTTAATCCTCATAACCCCTTGGAAACGAGTCGCCGTATGTCTGTGTTGGATAGCTATACATCTCATCTATCTGTGGCATAAGAAAGGTCGCATCGATTTTTCTTGCACTGTCAAAACCATCGACTTCAGGAATAAATGTGCCAATCCCGTTAGGGTCATTCAATTCATCGTTTTCGTCTGGTATCGAGTGTGGATCATCTTGGTATCCGTAGTGGGAATATTCCCTGTTCATGTTGGTCTCCTTTATTAAGTATTTCTACTTTTTTATCTGCAATTAATCTGACCATATATTTATGGTCTTTGGATAGCTGTGTCTGTAATTAGCGTACGAATGAATAACTATTTGTTTTCGTTGTCTTTGTCTAGTCCGACAAAAACCATTTCTACTTCAGCGCCACTTATTCCTACGACTCCAGCGGGACGGCCTCCAAAATAAGCAGTGTCTGGCGGAGCTGGGAATAAGCGACCTTGTCTGTGCAATTTAGCTATGCGCTCATTAGTTGTTTCTGGGCTGTTAATATCGAAATTTTCTATGTTCTTTTCCATTATCTTGTTCCATCTTCCGTTGTTGTGTCGAATGTTGTATCAGGAAACGAGTCAACAGCTGATGGTTCTTGCCTTATAAAATCCGGTAAAGGCAACCCCTCTTCAGAACGAATAATTTGTGCAGCAATAGCACCCATAGTACGTCTAATTCCATTAGCCTTACCAGGGTGTGACATTTTAATTTGCTCAGAAGCGCCATTGTCACCACTTGAAATTGCTCGTCTAAAGTACTGTTCTGTTTCTCGTCTCATCAATTATTCCATTCTATTTAATTTAAAAAGCTCTAACTTTTGTTAGGGCTCTTGTTGCTGGGCTGTACCACGGCGTTATGTCTTATCGACTAAACGCGGCCCCAACTATCTCAGGGCACAGCCGCGGAAGACTGAGGTTGAGTGCTACTAGTTGGGTCTGGGTTTTCATTAATATTTATACTAAACGATTAGTAATCTAATGTCAAAATAATTTTAACCTTTATTCATTACGAAAATTACCATAACAACTATATACTTTACAAATACATTAAAAGTAGTACAATAATGTTTGGTCAATAAAAAACCACAAAAATTACTTATTTACTATGAGCGAAACAATTAGACAAAGATTAAACCAAATAGAACTCATGCGTGATGTTGAGGCGGCTCGTCATGCCTTCGATGATTTGCTTAGAACAAACCCAAAGACCATTAAAGGTAGCGATCTCGGCATAAGAGCAATTAATATTCTCAATGGTACTATTGTGCCAAATTATATAGATGAAGAAAAGACGACTATTAGACCATTTATTTTTAAAGCACCAGAGGGCAAAGAAACTCCTACGCTTGATGGATTTATAGTTGGCGCCACTTCTGCTGCTCACAGGTTTGACTTGACTGTTGGGCCCCTTAGCTTTAGTCGATTAGGCAAAAATCCTGTTGAGTGGATAAGTAATTCCGAAACTGGATCAAGTTTGTCTGGAAGCCTCATTAATCCTGGCGAGAAAGCACACGCCGCAGCTATTGAGATCTATCCATATATTCCAAAGAATATTGGTCGAATAGCAGTATTTGAAATTACTCACCCCGAAGTTTAAGGTGCCGATTTACATCTGAGACAGTTTGAACTGGGTGTATCTTTCTGCCGCTAGACGCGTAAGTTCTGGGTCCTCGTCAGTGTTAACAAAGTTCATAGCCTCACCAATTAATGGGTGAACTTCGCACAATTTATCATGCATTTGTTTAACGAGTTTGCGGTAACCTGGATGTCCTTGAGGTGTTGTTCGCAACTCATGAAAGTGGAATGCTTGTCTGGCATTATAGGTAATTTTCCAACGCATTCGATGTCCAAACAGTGTGGCGTATTGTGATTCTAACTCAAATTTTGCTGATTGCATCTCGCTGTGAAGCCTGACGCTAATATCAAAACACTCTTCGTATTGATCGCTTAGCCCAGCTTCTTCTACAAGTTCTGGCACATCATAGCCGTAACGAGGCGTAAGGGCCTGCCACTGCAAATCGTCCACCATGCGGTGTCTTTGCAGGTCACGGAAAATTCCATAATCGCAAACTAAGTCCCAACTATAATGGGCTTTTTCTATGGCGCGTCCAGGCTTGTGCCGTCTGTTCAGTCTTTCGCCAATATATGATTTGAATACTTTCTCTCGTTTATCATATGACCAACCATCTACGACTCGTCGTATTTCTTCTAAAGATAAGCTGCTGTGTTCGTATAGCATGTCTGGTAAAAGATCGAGTTCATTGCGAGGCCAGACATTTGCCAGTCTCACCGGTTCTTCATATTGGCCATAGGAGTCCTGCAGATTCTTTTTTGCGATACTTTCCATAGCCTTATAGGTATTTGAGCGATAGGCAATCATTGCGCCTCCACGCTCAGGTTTGTCGGCCCTTTCCAGAAATGCCGGCATAACTTTTCGCGATTCATCAAGAATTTTTTGTCCTGTATCGCGCGCCTCAGGCAGTTCATCACTTAGCAAATGCATTATTAGGCTTTCAAGTGCTTGGCCGGATGCAAAGATTCCAACAGTAGATTTGGTCGCTACGGGTAATACGCCTCGAATTGCATCACAAGCTTGTGCTCTAGTTGCGCCGAGCCATGCTGTATCTTGTTCGGCTTTTGGTACTTTCGAATTTCGTCTAATATAGTCACTAAGTTCACGGACCATCATAGAATATCTATCAAAAATTTGGTCCATTGCCTTAGTATATTTAGCCTTAGTTTCTGAGTCTAAATCTTTTGGCGTAAAGTATCTGTAATTTCCATCAGCATCTTTTTGGTCAAAGTATATATATCTCGTAGATTGTTCTAGATAAGCAGCTAATCTGCCCCACTCTAGTTTTTTTGTAAGCAAGTTAGACGCTCCCTCGACTACAAGGTGCATTCCTACTAATTGCTGGACGGAATCATCTCCATAGGCTGTAATAACTCTCTGTAAGAGCTTTTCGTCTTTGCCTGCTTGGCCGGCAAATTCATCCAATAGCGTTATTCGCATATCGTCAGCACGACGACTAAGTCGCGCCATAGCAGCGGCAATGGTTAATGGGCTAAGTTCTTGCGTAAAAGCGTAGACGTCACCTTCAGTTTCTGTGACATATTTAGCTAGTTCGGATCTTCCACCATGAGTTATCGTGTAGTGGCCATTTGCGTCCTTTTGAACAAGTTCGGTGTTATTGCTAGGTTCAGTCGGTGATGATTCTATTACAGGCTTTGATCTTGTGGCTAGAGATTTTGCGACGTGCTCCCATACTTGTTTAAAGACCTCTAACGGTTCACCAATTGCAGAAACAACAGGTAGATTACGGTTTTTTGCTTCTAATAAGTATCCTGCTCGTACTTTCTCAAGAAAATTTTCGTCTAAATTATCGAATCTTTCGCCCTGGCCGCGTGTGTTTGCTCTTTTTCGTAAATGTTCAACTGGAGCATCCAGGATAACAGTAAGATCTGGCTCCATATCTCCAACAGCAAAAGAGATTATATTATTAATGGTGTCATATTCTGGCACATCGCCTCTTCCGTAATACTGAACAGCTAGAGTCGTCAGGTAGCTTCTGTCTACTAGACAAGTAACGCCTTGTTCGATGCTTTCTTTAATAACTTGCAAGGATTGAGCCCTGGCTGCGTTATATAGCAAGACCTCGGTTCGAGTATTCATTGGATATTGAGGACTTTGGGTGAGGTGACGAATAGTTCTTGCCGTTAAGTCGCTTTGACTATCAGGTTCACGCAGTAACCGTACTGCTATTCCTGTTGACTGCAAATACTTGGCTAAGATTTTAAGCTGAGTTGTCTTGCCGACGCCTTCAGCTCCTTCTAGAACGATGTATTTGCCTCTTTTCATGATTTGCTATCAGTCATAAATCGAACCTTCAACTTTGACAGGCATTGTTCTTTTGTCTAAATAGGCTTTCGGTAGCATCATGTCTGGAGACCAAGTTTTGATAATTGTGTCAATATCGGTACCGGTTTGGTATTTACCGCTAAAGCTGCTGTCTCTGCCTTCGCCATAGTTACCTTCGACTTCACCAGTTTCATGGAATACTGCTTGAGCTATTCTTTCGCCAACAGGCAAAACGACTGTTTCTCTGCTATTAAGATTGTAGATCTCAAGAGTTAATCTATTAATGTAGCCTGGATCAACCCAGCCTGCGTCAAAACAGACAGCAACACCATTACGAGCCCAAGATGACCGAGCTCTAAGGTCATAAGCTCCTGGTGGTTTAATGCCAAAAAATTCGTGCGTGTGAGCCAATATTCTCTCGCCTGGTTTGATGGCGATTACTGGATGTTCTGGTGGTATTCCTACTAAAGGCGCAAATCCGTTCAGTTTGCACCATTGTTCGTGAGGCATCGCCTTAAAAGGGCCTTCAAAATATCTTTCAACATCTTCTGCATCAAAAGGATTATAGATAGTCCTCTCATTCATCTTCTCGATACGATAATAATAATGCCCCAATGTCACATCAAGACTGGCATGGCTGACATGCTTTGGGTTAAACGGTACGCAAACAATGTGTTTGTCTTCAATTGCTTTGTTGATCTGAATATTGCTGTAAACGCCCAAGTTAGCCTCCAGAATTTATCGTCGTTAAGTACAATATATTGTACGAAACAATTTGACATATGCGCAAGTAGCTCAGTGCAATATTACAACCTTTTATTTATAAATATGTAGGCTTGAGAGATATAAATAGATTCGAGTTATAAATCTATCTTAGTGCTTGCGCTAGTTATTTTCATCAACACTACAAACGATACGTCATATATATTTTGTGAATTTTTAGGAACAGACTTTCGAGATACTTCGATCCATTTCGTTTTATCAAATTCTGGAAAGTAGGCGTCGCCTTTTATGTCAGCGTCAATTTCTGTTAAATACATTTCGTCTACTAAATTATATCGAAGAGCATAGTCGAAAAGATTACCGCCACCAATAACAAATACTTCCTCTTCGCTATTATGTGAGTTAGACATTTGGAGCGCTTTATCCAATGTATCGGTCAGTTCAAATCCGTCTATAACTTTTGTAAGCGTCCGTGAAATAACAATATTTCTTCTGTTGCTCAGCGGCTTGGACGAGTTTTTTGCTATCGATTCGTAAGTTTTGCGGCCCATTATAACGGTCGAACCATCTGTTATTTTAGTAAATCTGTCGCGGTCAATCGGTAAATCCCAAGGCAGGTCACCATCCATTCCGAGAACTCGATTATTTGTATATGCTGCGATTATAGATACCATGACACTCCTGATGCTAAGCTCTTAGGTTTAATATATTATTGATTCACTCGGTAGCGAATTGTTTGATAAATCTTTTCTAACTTTTCATTCTTGATATCGTCTAGCACTTGGACGGCACATAAGTTCATGTCTTCAATTGTTCCGTTGCTCATTATAGTTGAGTCGCAGGCGATGTTGTCTCGTTCACGTTCGGTTGGGTCAAGTATGTCGTATTGTAAATGATCAGGTCGGTATACCTTGATGATAATTCCACCGGCTTGATGTACGATTTTCGCGTCACTAGGAAATCGTAATCCCCCAATGATACATATATTAAACCCATCCTGCTCGGCTTCGCGGGCTCTTTTAATAATTTCGTTGTACCAAATGTCGGAACTAACTTTTTTTACTAGGTAGCCGCCAACCCATTGTAGAATTGCGCGGAATGATTCTTTGTTTTCAGAATCTATAGTCTTGCCTATTAGGCTAGGGTCTCTTTGTAGGCCTTCAATATGCAACATAAGTTTGTCGTACTCAATTGGATGTTTATCGGCATCGGTTTGGCTGATGCGTATTTGTTCGATATCGCTCTTCACACCAAGTACTTCAAGCAGAATAGACGGTAGCGGTTTAAGCCACTCGTTGATACTATCTACATCATAGGGTGATGGTATTTTGTCGGTAGAGGCGTGAAGCGCGTTAATCACTTCTGCAATAATTAGGCTCGATTCA
>CALREK010000016.1:0-11957 GCA_943355165.1 uncultured Saccharimonas sp. (SeqCode)
AGATGAAGACCAGAAATTACAAACTTTATTTGATTCTGGGGCTAAGCTCAAAATATTGACGGAAACTTTCGGACGACATCCTGGTTCGATTCGTTCACGGCTCAAAAAGCATTACGGAGAAGACTTTAGCTTCAAAAAATAGCTGCGGTTCAGATGTCGCATGACGTTATTTTGCGGCTAGGGTATCGCTCGCCGTAGATGTCATATACAATAATGCTAATGGATTCTAAAAAACCGAGTTATTTTCCGAAAGACTTTATGTGGGGCGCTAGTACCGCTAGTCATCAAGTTGAGGGTAATAATTATAATCAATGGACGGTCTGGGAATTAGAAAACGCAAAGCATTTAGCTAGCACCGCTCACAGAAGACTTGGTTGGTTACCGGAGTGGGAAACAATAAAAAGCAAAGCCACCGAACCCAGTAACTATGTGTCGGGAAGGGGAGTGGAGCACTATAGTAGATACCAAGAAGATTTTGATATTGCTAAGAGTATCAATCTTAATTCGCTTAGATTCGGAATAGAGTGGTCAAGAATTGAACCAAATGAGGGTGAGTGGAATCAGACAGAGGTAGATCACTATAAGCAATATATATTAGAGATGAAGAAGCGAGGACTTAAGCCAATGTTGAATATTTGGCATTGGACGCTTCCAGTTTGGTTTTGCGAAAAAGGCGGGTTCAAAAACAGAAGTAATTTATCACATTGGCGCAATTTTGTTCAGAAGGTGGCCGACGAATTACTCGATGGCGTCGAATACGTGATTACTTTAAATGAGCCGAATGTTTATGCCAGCTTTAGTTATCTAAACGCAGAATTTCCACCGCAAGAGAAGAACTTTATTGCAATGGCTAGAGTATATTGGAATCTTGCCTCAGCTCACAAACAAGCATATAGAATACTTAAAGCTAAAAAACCTAAATTACAAATTGGTATCGCTGCCCAGCTAGCCAACATTCAAGCCAAGCGCCCGCATAATATTTTGGATTCAATGGTTACGAAAATTATGAGATACGTCTGGAATTGGTGGTTCTTACATCGTATTAATGGGTACCAAGATTTCGTAGGTTTTAATTATTATTTCACGGATTACTACAAGGGTTTTAGCCGCGTTAATCCAAAAACGCCAAAAAACGACATGGGTTGGTATATGGAGCCTGAAGGAATATACCCGCTGCTATTAAGAGTGTGGGCTAGGTATAAAACGCCGATTATTATAACCGAAAACGGTACTGCTGATCAGAACGATATTTACCGACAGTGGTGGATCTCAGAAACTATTATGGCTATGGAGCGAGCAATAAGCGAAGGAGTAGAGATACATGGTTATTTCCACTGGAGCCTGTTAGACAACTTTGAATGGGCATACGGTTGGTGGCCAAAATTTGGTCTAATCTCAGTTGATAGGCATAATTCTATGAAGCGAACTTTGCGAAATAGCGCCTTATGGTATGCCGGTTTGATAATAAAGAAAAGCTAAACAAGTCAATAACTCTTTGATATTAGATTGAACCTCGGTTAATATTAAGTTTGATATGAACAAGATTGATCAGAAAATTGTAGTAATTGGCGGCGGAACTGGCAGCTTTACGCTGCTAAGTGGTTTGAAGCAGTATGCCAATAATATTACCGCCTTAGTAAATATGGCGGACGACGGCGGGTCTAGTGGTTTGCTAAGAGACGAACTAGGCGTTCTGCCACCCGGAGACATAAGACAATGTTTGGTCGCTTTAAGTGATGCATCCCAGCTTAGAGAACTGTTCAATTACAGATTTGACGAGGGGACACTTAAAGGTCATAGTTTTGGAAATCTATTTTTAAGTGCCGTAGAAAAAATGACAAATAATTTCCAAGATTCTATCGACTTAGCTAGCAAAGTTTTGCGCATTCAAGGCACTGTATTACCGATTACGACAGACAAAAGTCATTTAGTTATTTACGACGAAAACGGCACCAAGACTAAAGGAGAGTTTAAGATTGGGCAGATGGATTTTGGCAAAATTAGACGCCCTAAAATCGTGCTTGAACCCAAGGCGAAAATTACTCTTGCTGCAGAGCAGGCTATTCTTGAAGCCGATGTCGTGGTAATTGCTCCAGGAAACTTATATGGAAGTCTTGCTCCAGCACTTATAGTAGACGGGGTCAGCAAAGCTTTAACCGATACAAAAGCTACTATTATTTACGTCTGCAACCTAGTAACTAAGCCACTACAAACAGATGATTTTTTTGTACACGACTACGTATCGGAGATTGAAAGATTCATCGGAGCGCAAGTAGTTGATTATGTTATCTATAATACAGACGAACCTACGCCGGCAATGCTCAGAAAATACTCTAACGAAGGCGAGTTCATGGTGGAATTCGATCTTGAAAAATTGTCACATCAAAAGTACAAAGCAATAGGGCTGCCATTGATTGCTACCACCTTAATACCTGAAGAAATTAAAAATGCTGATCCAATTGGACATAGCCGCAGTCTAATTCGTCACAATAATGACATTTTGGCTCGTGAACTAGTTCGTATTTGTCAGCTATAGTTTTCGTCTGTTATTTCTTTTTATAATTCGCAGCATTACCAAGAATATTTTCATAAAATATTCTTTTAAAATGAATTTAGCGTTAGCGTATTGTGGGTGAGTAGCATACACCACATGTAGTGTTTTTCTGTGGATAAATAGCTTCTGTGGATAACTTTATGAAAAATGGGTAGAAATAGTGAAAAAAGTACTTGTAGTGGGTGAACGTGGGTAGTATATTCATGTCAGTGGGTAATCGTAGGTAGACAAAAACAAGCTACCTAAAACAAAAATATAAAAACCACTAGTTCGCGGAGAAAAGGGACCAATGGCAATCACCGATTACTTTGAACGCAAGTTAGACGACAAAAGGCGTTTAACGATTCCAGCAGAATTAAGAGCTGTATTTGCGGACGGAGCGGTAATGACCAGAGGTTTCGGAAAATACCTGCACCTTTATCCAAAATTGGTATGGAATGCACAAGTTGAGCCGAAGCTCGAAGGAGACATCCTTGACGAGAGAATCGCCGACTTAAATGTTCAATTCCGAATGGGTAAAGTAGAAACAGTTCTAGACGGCAAGCAGGGTCGCATCACAATCGAACAACATCTTTTGGATTACGCAGGCATCGACCGAGATGTCGTAGCAGTTGGTGTTGGTAAGTATTGGCGAATAATGGCAGCCGAAAAATAAATAATCGGTCCAGGCCAGTTCCTTAACAATTTATTAAAAAGTTACAAGATCAATCATTAAATATCTACCTCCAAGGTTAGCTATTTGGCAGTCAACAAGTGGGAATAAAAAGGAACCACTATAAAAACCTTCGCACCTTACTCAAAAAAACACCTCCCAAAACTCCACCTCACACAAGTCTCTCAAACTTTTGATCTTTACCAGTAAAGGAAATCTTAAGGGGTAATACCCGCAAGACGTCTCTTACATACAAGGCAAAGATCATAACAACAAAAACAAAAACTACAAAAAAACAAAAAAGTTGGCTGCTGATTAGGTGACCTTGCTAAAATAAAAACTAAAATAAATATATGCAAAAAAGTACACCAAAAAAACAAAACACTACTGACGAACCTTTAGGGGAGTCAGGCGAACACATTCCAGTATTGATGGAGCAAGTTCTTCAGTATCTAGACCCTAAGCCAGGAGATAATTATCTGGACTTAACGGCAGGATACGGCGGACATGCCGAGCAAATACTTGGACGCACATTAAATGGACCGGCAGTATTAGTAGATCGCGACATCAATGCGATAAATTATCTGCAGGACAAATTTAAGAGCGATAATGTGACATTAAGTCACGGCGACTTTCTAGGTTCTACAAAAGAATTAATAGATCAAAATCAAAGTTTTGACTTAATACTTGCAGACTTAGGGGTATCGTCACCGCACCTTAACATTGCTAGCCGAGGTTTTTCCATTAATAATAATGGTCCACTGGATATGCGAATGAATCAGAGTCAAAAGCTGACAGCAGACATGATAGTTAATAGCTATAGTCAGTCAGATTTAGCAAAGGTTATATTGCAATACGGTGAAGAACCAAAAGCTTTCAAAATTGCACGTCATATAGTTCAAAATAGACCTCTGCATACAACAAAAGATTTAGCCGCTGTAATCGCAAGCGCAGGTCCCAGTAAGAGCAAAGTACATCCAGCAACAAGAGTCTTTCAGGCGTTACGAATTGAAGTTAACGATGAACTTAGACAAATTGAGCAGGCGATACCATTATGGATACAATTGCTTAAACCCGGTGGACGGCTTGCAGTAATAAGCTTCCATAGCTTAGAAGACAGGCTAGTCAAAAATGCGTTTGCCGAATACGGCAGCGACACATACGATGCGATCATCAAAATACTTACCAAAAAACCTGTTGTGGGTGATCCAGATGAAATAGTTTCCAATCCACGAGCAAGAAGTGCAAAACTTCGAGCCGTATTTAAAATAAAAACAAAATAAAGAAAGGAAGAGTATTATGCCAATCCAGGTTAAAAATGCTTCCCGTGCCTTTAAAGTACACGTAAGAGTACTTTAGTTCACAGATAACGACCTAGTGCTTGCAAAAATAGCGAGCACTAGGTCTTAGTCATCAAAAATAAAAAGAAACAAAAACAAAAATATGACATATTCAAGTTCTTTAGCAGTAGGTCGCCGTCAATTTACACCGCGAAATCAGAATTCAACAAGTTATAAAAACACTCGCAGTAAGTTGGGTCCTATAAGTAACACAATTATCTTAGTAGTTCTAATGTGTGTGCTTGGGCTGCTTTATCTCACACAAGTTACAAAAGCAAATACATACGGTTACAGAATTAACTTTTTACGAGAACAACAGACTAAATTAGCTCAAGAGCATGATCAACTCGAAGTAGCCTCAGCAAGATTGCAGGCTCTAGATCGAGTCAAGAACAGTACTGTTGCTTCAAGTTTAGTATCTGTAGCTCCTTCAGCAACACTCACGAACTAGTCTATAATATAACTAATGCGGTTACCTCATAAGCAAATATCTAGCGACATAAGGTCTACGACTATACGTATTCGTTTTTGGTATGCCGTTCTGCTGCTAGTGATGGGTGTATTTATAATCAGGCTTTTCTTTCTACAAATTATCAAACACGACTATTATAAAAAGGTAGCTTTACAGGGTCAACTTAAGGAATACGAGATTAAGGCTGAGAGAGGCATAATTTCTGCTCATGAAGGCAAAAATACTATTCCCATAGTGCTCAATGAGACAAAATTTACATTATTTGCAGATCCAAAATTTATTACAAATCACGACTCGGTAGGAATAGCACTGCAGCAAATTATCGGAGGCAATGCTAACGATTATGTTACGAAGATGAAGCTTAAGACTAGGTATTCAGTATTAGCCAAAAAGTTATCTAAAGAACAAAAGGATAAAATATCTAAACTTGATTATAAAGGTATTGGCCTCAGGGAAGAGTCTTATAGAACATATCCTCAGGGACAGCTAGCCGCACAATTATTAGGATTTGTAAATGAAGATGGCGAAGGTAAGTACGGAATAGAGCAGGCCCTAGGAAATGATCTTAAGGGAGTGCCAGGAGAGCTAAAGGCGATTACTGACGCTCAGGGAGTGCCGTTAGTTACAAATACTGACAATATTATTACCGAGCCAAAAATAGGTAAAAGAGTACTGCTGACACTAGATATTTCTATGCAAAAACAAGTTGAAGATATACTTAAAGCAGGATTAGATGCTGCTAAATCTAAGTCTGGAAGCGTGATAGTCATGGATCCGAATAATGGTGCAATAAAAGCTATGGCAAATTTTCCGTCCTATAATCCTGCAGAATACTTTAAAGTTGAGGATGGCAACGTCTTCAATAACGATTCCGTAAGTTCACCTTTAGAGGTTGGGTCTGTCATGAAGGTCTTAACTGCAGCTGCCGCACTAGACAAAGGTCTTGTAACGAGAAACTCATCTTATTATGATCCTAGTTTTTACATGATAGATGGTTTCAAGATAACTAATGTCGAAGAAGATGGCGGAGCAGGGCAGCATAATATAGCCGACATCTTGAGGCTTTCATTAAACACAGGGGCAACGTGGCTTTTGATGCAAATGGGAGGAGGCGAGGTAAATCTTAAAGCGCGAATGACCTGGAACGACTATATGGTTAATCATTATAATTTTAGCAAGGCAACGGGTATTGAACAGGGATTTGAAGCCGAAGGCACAATCCCTGACCCTAAGAACGGATATGGACTTAATCTACAATACGCTAATACGGCTTTTGGGCAAGGTATGACTGCAACACCATTACAGCTAGGTGCGGCACTATCTAGCGTTATTAATGGAGGTAGTTACTACAGACCTCATTTAGTGGACCAGACTACTGATAGTGATGGCAAGGTTACGATAAAGAAGCCAGAGGTCTTAAACCAACGTGTCATCAAGCCGGATGCTAGTAACGATATTAGAAGTTTAATGGAAGAAACAGTACAAAAAAATCATACATTTTATGGATTACCGAACTTAAGATCTGAATATGCAGTTGGTGGTAAAACGGGAACAGCTCAAATATCTAAGCCTGGCGGAGGTTATTACAGTGATAGGTTTAATGGTACTTTTATAGGCTATGTAGGTGGAGATAGGCCTCAGTACGTGATAGTCGTGCGCGTTAATGATCCGAAAACTTCCGGTTATGCAGGCGCTCGTACGGCTGCTCCAATATTCTCCAACGTAACAAATATGTTAATTGATAATTTTGGCGTAACACCAAAAGGGCAATAGGCTATATAATGATAAGTATAAACAAATATAAAGGCATAAAATGAATACACAAACTCTGATACTTGCTGTTGATACTGGATCTGTTATACGCATCTTACTTCTCGGAAGTCTCGGCTTTTCGCTGAGCATGTTATTAACTCCGCTCTACACTAACATAGCTTATAAAAGACAGTGGTGGAAGAAGGCGCGTCAAAACACTATAACTGGTGAAGTAGCCAAGGTTTTTAATAGTCTTCACGCCGAGAAGCACAAGAGAAATATCCCTACTATGGCGGGAATTATCTTTGTAGTTACAGTTACGATTATTACGGTTGTTACGAACTTGAGCAGATCAGAGACTTGGCTGCCTTTAGCTGCATTTGTAGGAGCAGGTCTCGTAGGTTTGATTGACGATTTTATTAATATTCGTGGAACTGGACAGGGTGTAGCTGGTTTGCCGTCTAAAATTAAACTAGGGTTCATCACAGCAATAGCATTAGTAGGCGGGCTGTGGTTCTATGTAAAATTAGGAGTCGACTCTATTCATATACCATTCGTCTCGGCTGAACTATTTATCGGGTGGTTAATTGTGCCACTATTTGTTTTAGTAGTTGTTGCTACGGCCAATGCCGTAAATATATCTGATGGCTTGGATGGACTAGCAGGTGGCTTAACAGTTAACGCATTCTCCGCTTATACTGTAATCGCATTTCTAGAGGGTAGATATGGTATCGCTGCATTTTGTATGACTATAGTAGGATCTTTGTTGTCCTATACCTGGTTTAATATCTATCCAGCTCGATTCTTTATGGGTGACGTAGGTTCATTTGCATTAGGCACCGCCCTGGGTGTAGTGGCCTTATTAACGGATACGGCTTTGATACTTCCAATTATTGGAATAGTGTTCGTGGGAGAAGCAGGATCAGTTATTTTACAGGTAGCATCGAAAAAATTACGAAATGGTAAAAAAATATTTAAGATATCGCCAATACATCATCATTTTGAGGCAACTGGATGGCCTGAAACCAAGGTTACTATGAGATTTTGGGTCATAGGACAAGTTGCTGCCGTTGCAGGCTTAGCCGCCTTCATAATTGGTAGGTATATATAATAATGAGGCCTCGCCGCCGACCAATATTAGCTTCTGGTGAGGCAAAAAGACGAAAACATCATCCTGATTATTGGCTTTTAGTTATCTCAATAGTTTTAATGATGATTGGATTAATTGTAGTCTACGCCATAAGTCCCGGATTAAGCGTTCAAAAACACGTTACCGAAAACTACTATGTCAGTAAACAGTTGATAGCTATAGCTTTAGGTGTGTTCACTTTTATAGTTGTTTCCAATATGTCTATTCAGACCTGGAGGCACATTGAAAGGCCTTTGATCATTACGGCCGGTATTGCGTCTTTAGCCGTTAGAGTTATCGGTGAAAGAGTAAATGGTGCCTATAGATGGATACAAGTTGGCGGAATATCATTCCAGGCCGCAGAGCTAATTAAGTTTGCTTTACTTATTTGGATTGCAGGGTTCCTTTCAGACAGAATAAGAACAGGTGAAATTAATGACTACCAAAAATCATTCAAGCCACTAATTATTGCTCTCGTATTAGTAGCGATCGTAGTGGGTAAAGTACAGAGCGACCTAGGTTCTACAGGTGTAATCGTAGCGATAATGGGAACAATGATATATGTAGCCGGGCTACCTCTAAAGAAATTAGCCGTTATCGCAGGAGTCGTTGGTGTGGCGGTGGTTGTATTGGTGCTAGGATCGGGGTATAGAAGAGAAAGGCTTAATACATATCTTAATCCAAACCAGGATTGCCTAACTACTGGTTATCAAGCATGCCAAGCGTTAATATCTGTAGGTTCGGGCGGAATGTTTGGACTGGGTCTTGGTCGTAGCGTTCAGGCCTATGGTTATTTGCCAGAGGCTGCCAATGATTCAATTTTTGCTATTTTCGCTGAGAAGTTTGGCTTTGTCGGCACGACGGTACTTATAGCACTTTTTGTTGCATTCTTTAGCAGGCTGAAAAAGATTATCGAACATTCGACTGACACATACAGTAGATTCCTAGTGACAGGGATTTTAGCTTGGCTTAGCACACAAACAATAATAAACATCGGTGCGATGATAGGTTTGTTGCCGCTAAAAGGCATAACGCTGCCTTTTATCAGTTCAGGTGGGACAAGTATTATATTTGTTAGTGCCGCAATAGGCATAGCCTTTCAAGTTTCGCGCTATACTACATATGGCTTAATCACCAATAATGACTCGGAAGGAAATCGCAATGACGATAGTTTTAGTCGGCGGCGGCTCAGGGGGGCATATCACCCCAATTCTGGCAGTCGCTGAACAATTAAAAAAGATCGAGCCGAACATAAAGTTGATTTATATTGGGCAAAAAGGCGACAAGTTCGCTGACCTGCCAGCAAGCTCTCCTTTCATAGACAAAGTTTATAGTATTAGCGCAGGCAAATTCCGGCGTTATCACGGTGAGGGCATTAAGCAATTACTAGACGCGCCAACTACATTTAAAAACGCTAGAGATATGATTAAGGTTAAGGTGGGTTTTGTTCAGAGCATGAGCCTGTTGGCTAAAATCAAACCAGATGCTGTTTTTATAAAAGGAGGATTCGTTGGCTTGCCGGTTGGTCTAGCCGCCGCCATGAAGCATATACCGTATGTGACCCATGATTCTGATGCGATCCCAGGGTTAGCTAATCGTTTAATATCAAAATGGGCAAGCGTGCACGCAGTTGCTATGCCAGCTGAGTTGTACAAATATCCCAAAGACAAGATTAAATACGTCGGCGTACCGATTACAGCTCTTTACGCCAAGCTTTCAGTGGATATCGTAAGTAGTTATCGCAAGAAGCTTGGTCTAGATAAGTACGACAAAGTTATATTGGTCACAGGTGGTGGGCTTGGAGCTCTAAGACTAAACAATGGAGTGCAGGTTATATCCAGTGATTTATTAGAAGAATATCCAGATTTAGCCATCGTTCACGTAAGTGGTAGTACTCAAGAAAAAGATGTAGAGCAATACTATGACAGTAATTTACCCAGTGAGTTAAGAAACAGAGTTAAAGTGCTAGGATTTACGACCGAACTTCATGCCTATAGCGCCGTCGCAGATGTCGTTATTTCTAGGGCAGGGGCTACTCATATGGCAGAAATGGCAGCTCAGTCAAAAGCATGCGTTGTCGTACCTAATCCTAATTTAACTGGCGGTCATCAAACCAAGAATGCTAGTTTTTTAGCGGACGCTGGGGCTATAAGATTAGTCACAGAGGACCAAATCGCAAAAGACCCATCTATGCTTCGCTTCGTAGTAAAAGAATTATTAGATAACAAGAACTCTAGGCATGATTTAGGTTTAAAGCTACATAGTTTTAATATGCCTAATGCTGCAGTAGATTTGGCGGAAATACTCCTGAAAGTTTCAAAAAATGAAATTTAGATCGAAGTGTCCTGTGGGCAGAGAAAGGTCACCATTAGTAAAAGTTACAACAAGCAGTAATGTACCTTTTCATTCGTCTCGGCTAGGCGGTCGAGATGCCCAGGCCGTACGCAACCCTGCAAGAAGTATAGTATCGAAAAAGTATCCTTTACTCAGAAAATTGCCACTAAAAGTGATAGCCTTAATTATCTTAGTGATCGTCGGATATTTGAGCGTTCTTAGCACAACCCCAAAACTAATATCTGTTAACGGTACAAGTGATTTTTCTTTCTATAGAAACAAAGCTGATTATCAGAAGTCTGCCGAGAGAATATTAGGAGGTTCTATATTTAACAGAAACAGGATAACTATAAATACCGTCCATATTGAAAACGAAATATTGGCTGAATTTCCTGAACTGGGTCAAGTTTCAGTTAGCATACCTGTATTTGGAAGAAATCCTGTGATAAGTATTGTCGCTAAACAGCCTGCAATGGCATTGACGAGTCAGCAAGGAGTGTATGTGCTGGATGCTAATGGCGTAGTCATGGTCAGAGCTTCAAGCATCACCGGTTTTGATAACATTAAGTTGCCTATTGTAAACGACGAAAGTAGTCTGACTGTTGAGATCGGCAAAGGCGTACTCACCAGTCAACAGGTTGATTTTATCTCAGTTTTGGTTACTCAGTTGAATCTAAATAAAAAGCAGGTATCTTCTGTGACCTTGCCCCCAATAATTAACCAGGTTCAGATAAAGCTAAAAGGCTTTAATTACTATATAAAGTTTGATATGCAGAACGACCCAAAAACTTCGGCAGGCGCATTCCTAGCCCTCTCTAAGCGGTTAGCCAAAGACGGTGCTACACCCGCTGAATATGTGGATGTAAGAATAGAAGACAGGGCATTCTACCGTTAATAGAATATATTTTCTTTTGTATACAGGGGAGGGGCTTGGTCAGGGGGTCTGAAACAATCAATCACACGAAGTTAGCAGTACGTATTACAAACATATACGTAGTCTATAAGTTTGTATTTTGCCCCACTCTCCCCTAGATGTTCGTAAAATGTACACATTTCAAATAATAGTGGAAAATGTAAAAAACTATACTAACATAAGGAAAATGAAATATGTCAAATAATTGAAAAAACACGAGATAGTGGGGGAGATAGCAAAAACATATAACACAATATGGAAGTGATAAAAAGTCAAATATACACGTTGTGGAAAACTATTGAGACGTCGTAAAAATTATAATGGCCCCAAACGGCAGAGTGTGATGCACGAATTAGTAAGGCGCTAACACGGCGTTAACTTATATATAGAATCATAACTATACCTTTATGGCAGTACTATGCACAAAACTTCCCTGTTAGGGACGTATGAGTTATCAAGTCTATATACTATATTAGAGTCGCAAAATATACATTGTGCGACGTTGTGCGTAGCTTGCCTTTGATCTATGTATTGATCCTTTGTTCTGTTTGTTTTCTTTTAATTCATGACGAATTTTAATAATTTTTGCTATATTGCCTGTTAGTGCAAGGATTGTGTGTATTTACATTTTATGGCGCTTTATCTACTGCTGCCGTCTACTCATTTGATGTTCGTATTTTGTACGTTTTATTTTTGAGCTGGTTTAGGAGTTGGATCGATCTTCCATGGCTGAGGTAATGAGTCTTCCGGCTGCTATTCTGTGTATGTTCAATGCTGATCTTCGAGTAGTAGCGTGCGTATCTTCGGCTAC
>CALREK010000017.1:0-11899 GCA_943355165.1 uncultured Saccharimonas sp. (SeqCode)
AATATGCAAGATACTGTTTTGAAGCGAGTAGCTTTTGGTAGCATCCGCGACCTATAGAAATTAGAGCCCCGCTACTTACGTGTATACAGGCGCGTATCACGCGGATCATAACCGGTAGCTAGTAGCGCGTCTATAATCTCGTCGTCGGTGTCTTCGAAGGTCATAACATTTGCAGAACTAATTCCGTCTTTCATAAATGCTCCGTGAGCCTCTCGGATAGTCCTGACTTTATCGTCAAAATTTTCGGCCTTAATATCATAAAGCCAAGCTTTGTTGCCAGAAGGTATGCGAGCGGTGGCCGCAATAGCCGTTCTAGCGATAACATTATTTACATCCAAGCCAACAACCAATTTGGAGGTCTCAGACTGAGCGGCGTTAAATAAATAATCATACTCTTCGGCATCGGCATTATCGGCAATAGCATCCATACCGTATCTGAGATCGTAGACGTCACTAAGAGAAAGATTACCTAAAGTCTTGGCTGATTCCGATGCTTCAATAGTGTTATTCTTATACAGATCTGCCCGCCAGACAGTTCCGCCCTCGACATAACCCATACTTTCATAAAGATTACCTGCTGGTCCACGACTAGCGGCAGAAGTCAGCCTAATAGTCTCAACACCCTTTTCGTCAAACCATTCATGCAGTGAGTTCATTGCGGCACGACCAAGACCACGACCGGCAGCCTCCGGCAACGTGACTACATCATCCACCCAGCCCTCTAGGCTAGGGGTCCAAAGGCGATTAGCTGTAGCTGTGGCTGTGATTCTGCCATCATCTCCAGTACTAATAAAAACTGCAGTATCTTCTTTATTCTTCCTGATTTGATCTAGGTTTTGGTCTATTGAATGATGCTGATCAGAAATAGACTTTGACCTGAATTTTTCACTTAGGTGTGACAATAAAGGCACAAAGTCTTCTATATCGTCATCAAAATGACCAATCATTTGCTCGAACTTAGGATTTGAGGCTGATGAATTCATAGACTGCCCCTATTTACTTAGTGCTTTAATTATACTAGTAATTTTAACTATTAACAAAATTGTGTCCCGATTTATCTTTTATCAATCCTTCCTAAAAAACACAAGCACATCAATAATCAAGTAATAACTAGCACTTATTTTGCATATAAATATGTGACATGATATTTTCAATTAATGTCGACACCTGCATTTCAAGAAAGAGAGAGTTTCTATTTTCATGCCGTCAACTCGGCACGCGAAGTGTTGAGTCATCCCGATCTAGACACCACGGACCACCCTCATGTTGATAAATTACTCGGAATGGTAGATTATGCAGCGCTACTTATCCCAGATAAAGCACATGGAATTTTACATACTGGGGACTTGATAATTAAAGGCTCAGTAGCGATATTGCCATTACTAGAAAGTGACCTAAACGGATCTAGCCAATACACTTATGACTCTGCCGAAAATCTTAACCGAAATAATGGTAATAGCATTGAATACGACTTGCGCCAGGAAAGATCAATCCAAGCCCATTGCAGGCATCAGGACGAAGTGCTTGTGCCGATGATTTCACTGGCGCCTAAACTTGCAATAAGATCATCAGTTCAAGTTGGGTCAACCATGGCGCACGAATTAGACCATGCTCATAAACTCACCAATCCAAAAGAAAATTTTCGCTACGGTGTTGATACCCCAACCTCTAATGCTATTTTGGAAATTTCTGCCTACCGCTTGGAAGACGCAGTTTTGCGAGCAAACTATGCAGATGGTTATGAGGAAGAGCGGAGCAAAATAGAACATCGTTATCGCAACCAAGACTTGCCTAATAAGTATCGAGCTCGTGACGCCGACCCATTAACCAGAAATGTAAGAACAGTGGCATTTTTAAACTATTTTTTTGACAGAATAGGCGCTCAAGTAGGCACCCAGCCTTCCTCCAAAGTTATAAAAGGCCTTCAAGCACAAGACATTATCTAAAAATTAACCAAGTAAGGTCAGAGCGGTAATATGGCCGGTAGACCGAAAGGATCTCTGAATATGTCTACACGTATTCAGAAATACCTAGAAACGCCTCAGAATCTGTCATACGACAATAAGAACTGGTCAGGTGAACCCTTAGACTTGCTGATACAGGTTTATACGAGAAAAGCTATAGACGGTGACCTAAAAGGTGCGATAATCATAGTGTGATATATAGAAAAAAAATACACTCGAGCATATGGTGACAGAAACACTTCCATGATCAAGCCACTCGAGAACATCATACGATCAATAGCTTCGGGAACGAGACCCCATAGTATTGAAATAAGCGATATCAGAGAAGAAGAGATTACTATGAAACTATTTTCAGATATGTATACACTTATTGCTAAAGATTATGTTAAGAAAAATAGTAAAGGAGCAAAATAATGATATGTGATTTCTGCAAAAAAAATGGTTTAGGTTCATTCGTGGATAGACCCCATATCATTATTGATGGTTTTATGGTTACAAGGCCGACAAAGAGTTTCCATGACTATCATCTCTTAATCTTTAATACAAATCGACATCGTGCGCATATACATCAGTACTCAAAAAAAGATACGTCCACGCTAACAGCTATATTACGTATTATAGATGACGTATTTGCTGATGCACTCAGTGACTACCAAGGCTACAACTTAATGTCTAACAATGGCACAGTATTTGCAGGACAAAAGATCCCTCACGCGCACATACATTTGTTTATGCGATATACCTCTGAATCAATGTCGCCGTACGTACGTATGAACACCGGAGACTTTGTTAATGACAAAGAAACCGAAATGCTCAAGATTCCGCTTGCTGATGTCTTAAATCAGATAAAGGAGACATATGAAACAACCTATCATATTCAGTAATGCCGGTAACCTGCATTTTCTAAATGGAGAATGGTTAAGATATGAAGATATCTGTATTTGATCTTTCAGTTATTAGAGGCTATAGCGTGTTTGACTTCGTAAAAAGCTATAATCGCAAATTTATTTGCTCCGATGATTATATAGATAGATTTTTTCGATCAGCCCTAGAGTATAGTCTTCCTGTACCATATACAAAAGATGAGATAAAAACACTACATAAAAGAGCACTAGAAAAAAATCCAAAAGATGACATATATATCAGGATACTGCTTACTGGTGGCATAAGTGAAGACACGCTTAGTCTTGGTCGAAATCAGTCTTTTATGATGCTCATCAATTACGCGCATCCAATTAATTCAGAGCTGTACGAAAAGGGTGCACGATTTATTACACACATAGGTCCAAGAATCTCCCCTGAAGTAAAATCAACAAATTACACAAACTCTATCTATGCTCGTCATAAATACCAAGACGAGAAGTTTACCGACATCTTACTTGTTGATGCGAACGACGACCCAAATATTTACGAGGGAAGTGTTAATAACATATTTTTTTGACAGAATAGGCGCTCAAGTAGGCACCCAGCCTTCCTCCAAAGTTATAAAAGGCCTTCAAGCACAGGACATTATCTAAAAATTAACCAGGTAAGGTAGAGTGGTAGCAAATTTTAATTCCGAACGATAAATCATCTATTAACAACTAAGATTCTGGTGATCCTAAGGAGAATCGAACTCCTATTGCCAGGATGAGAACCTGGTGTCCTAACCGTTAGACGATAGGACCATTAGAGAATCTCAGATGTTAAGGGATGAAGCTAGACTTTACCAGCCCGCTTAGGTCCTAGCCACCAAGGTTGGGTTAAGCTATTTCCTAGTTGCTTATCCTATCATATCTGTTAATTGTAGTCTATGGTAGGCCATTGCTTAAATCACCAAAACAACAGATAATAAAGCATAAGTAGTTAACAATTTAACGTACCGGCAGGTGGGTCATGGACTGGTTCAAAAAAGTAATCAAAGGTAATAGTGGCGGCGACGGATCTTTGGCGTCTCGATTGCAGGCCGAAAGATTAAAGTCAGACATCATACTTAGCGCTATAGAAACTGGCGTGGTAGTGGTAGACGAAAACCAAATCGTGCAACTTATCAATCCTGCAGGAGCAAGAATAACTGGCTGGACGATGACCGAAGCTGTTGGCATTGACTACAAATCAGTAATTCATCTAACAGACGATAAAGAAGTCGACTATACTGACCCGCAAAATCCATTCAAACAAGCCATGGCGAGTGGCAAAACTATCGTGGACAACAGCGCTGTATTGACCACTAAAACAGATCAACACACGCCAATAAGCCTTAGCGTATCTCCAGTTTTTGATGTCAGCAATAAACGAGTGAACGGTGTGGTGGGAGTTTTTAGCGACGTATCTCAGCAACGCCGCGAAGAAAAACAGCGCGCCGAATTTATCAGTACCGCTAGTCACGAAATGCGCACACCAGTAGCGGCTATAGAAGGCTACTTAGCGCTAGCAATGAATAATAAAGTAGCCAACATAGATTTAAAAGCCAGGGACTACCTCGAGAAAGCCCACAGTTCTACTCAGCATTTAGGTAAATTATTTCAAGACCTACTGACTAGCGCACGTGCAGAGGACGGACGACTAAGCAATCATCCGACTGCTATAGAAATGGGCAGCTACCTACAACAGCTAACGGATGATTTGAGATTTGGCGCCGAAAAGAAGGGGCTACTCGTAGAATTTGTAGTTGGATCAGAGAAGACCGACCCGACATTAACCACGGGAATTAAGTCACTTTCACCACAGTACTACATTAAAGCCGACAACGAGCGAATAAGAGAGGTAGTAACCAACTTATTCGATAACGCCGTTAAATACTCAGACAAAGGCATGATATCTGTTGGTATCACCGGCAACGATAAAATAGTCCAGGTATACATAAAAGACTCCGGTCAGGGAATTGAGCCGGCAGATATTCCGCATCTATTTCAAAAATTTTATCGCGTCGACAGCTCTTCTACTCGCACTATAGGCGGCACTGGACTCGGCTTATTTATTTGCCGTAAAATAGTTGAACTTTATGAAGGTCGTATATGGGTAGAGAGCGTAAAAGACAAGGGTAGCACCTTCTATATTAACTTGCCCCGGCTAAGTCCTCAATCAGCTAATGAAATAATCTCAAAAGAAGTCCCGTCAATCATCTATCCTGAAACTTAAGGCTAGGTTTCGACAGATTACAATACAGCCTTAATTATGGCGTGCTACAATATACTTAGCACAAGCTTTATAACGAAAGTACAAGGTATATATATGGCAAAAGTAATGTTAGTCGAGGACGATAATAACCTTAGAGAAATTTACGAAGCACGCCTCTTGGCGGAAGGATACGAAATCGTCTCTGCTCGTGATGGAGAAGAAGCTTTAGCATTAGCCGTAAAAGAGCGTCCAGACCTAATAATTGCTGACGTTATGATGCCGAAAATTAGTGGCTTTGACATGCTTGATATCTTAAGAAATACGCCTGAAACTAAAAAAACCAAAGTAATAATAATGACCGCACTTAGCCAGGCGGAAGATAAAGCTCGAGCAGACCAACTAGGTGCCGATCGCTACTTAGTAAAATCACAAGTCACTCTTGAAGATGTCGCTAAAGCATCTCGAGAGGTCCTGCAGGAACAAACAGGCTTACCTCCAGCTGCCGAACAAGTCACCCAAGAGCCGCTAGCTCCTGCACCTATAGAAACACCTGAGCCTGCACAAACAATCAATACCGTTACAGCTCCTATGGAGGCGCCATCAGAAACCGACTTCATACCCAACCAATCAACTGAATCAGACGTAATTTTGCCCGAAATAACATCCCCAAGTAATGATGAAGCTACCAAAGTCATAGAACCAATTATTAGCCAGCCAATTGTCCCGGCTGAACCAGTATCAGTGCCGGCAATGGCACCTGAACCAGACACCTCAGCACCGGTCCTTCCTATGGCACCTGAACCATCAACCACAACAATGCCAATAGCGCCAGAACCTGTTGCTGCCACGATGCCCGCCACGACTATGCCAGAGATTATGCCAGTACCGGCGCCAACCGAACCTGTCCCAACTTTAGAGCCTATTACTCCAGCTCCAACAATAGAGCCTACTACGCCTCCAGCTCCAAGCAAGACAGATTTGCTAACCGATCCGAATCTTATAGCTCTATAACAACCCTTTAAGTCGGTCTATATATTTATAGTAGGCTTGAGCTCTTTTAATTTGCTATACTTATGTTATGCGTATCAATCGTTACATCGCTCAATCAACAGGAATATCACGGCGTGCCGCCGATCGACTCATCTATACAGGCCAGGTAACTGTCAATGGTCTGACGGCTAGTGCTGGGCAAGATGTTTCCGATGCTGACAAAATATCTATAGATGGCAAGCAGATAGCCAGCAGTGCGGACCAAAAATTTATCACAATAGTCATGAATAAACCCGTCGGCTATGTCTGCTCAAGAGATGGACAGGGCAGCAAGACAGTTTACGATTTACTTCCTGAAGAGCTGCATATTCTTAAACCCGTAGGCAGACTAGACAAAGACTCATCCGGGCTATTAGTCATGACCAACAATGGCAAACTCGCTCACGAATTAAGCCACCCCTCATACCAAAAACGCAAAGTTTACAATATCAGCCTCAGCCACAACCTGACACCTCTTCATCATCAAATGATATGCGACTACGGCATTATGCTGGAAGATGGCGTAAGCAAATTTAGCCTAGACAGAATCAGCGAAGGCAACGACAAGGATTGGCGCGTAACAATGACAGAGGGCCGCAATCGTCAAATAAGACGAACTTTTAGCGCCCTAGATTATAGCGTTAAGCGTCTACACAGAATCAAATTCGGTGAATACACATTGGCTAATTTGCGAAATACCGTTTATACAATTGTTAGCTAAGCCAATATTTTCTAAAATGCAATTAACAGATCATAAACCTTTAGTTGGTTAGCTATTTTTATGTTATAATAGCTTTATATGTCTCGTTCTAATTTTGCCGATATTTCGTCACGCATAGAAAGTATCTGTGCCAATCCACCCTCAGAAGCTTTTTTGGGTGATTCAGCGCGACTCCAAACCGCCAGTTTTATTAATCATTTACAGCTCGGCACATTAGCATTAACTGCAAGAGACTCAAGACTAACCGATGCCACGCATAGCGGCCTGGAGGTGATTGGCGGGTTAATACTTCAGACGCCTCGAATATTTAGAGGCAATTCGGTTGATGATTATTTAGCCACTCTAGCCGACGACAGAACATCGGAAAATATCATGGAAACTATCGGCTCAGGAGTGGGCAAACTTCCTGCTCAAATTGAAGCCGAATATGGCTTACGACCAGATTGGTATAAGCTGGACCAGCCAGAAAAAGACATACTCCACATTGAGCACGGTACTGGCAGCTTCTTCTCGCTACAACCAGACGATATCGAAAAAACTCGAGCAAGCCGCACAGGCAAAAACTGCCCATACACAAAGTTTATGGGGGCAACGGTTTTGAACGTCGCTTTGGCGCTCGAAAAACAATATGTTCTAGACAAACTCATTAATCCAGACCACCAGTAAAACTAATCTTTTCAATTACTCTACGAACACTAATCCACCCTGTTCAAGACGGTATAAATCTGTTATACTTATCACAACATGAGTAAACGAAAAGTACCGATCGTAGCTATTGTCGGGCGTGCCAATGTGGGCAAGTCCAGCTTGTTCAACGCGATTTTAGGTCGTAGAGAAACTATTATAGCTACGGAAGCTGGTACTACCCGTGACAGCATCACCGCAAAAGCTTCTTGGCAAGACAAAGATTTCTGGCTTGTTGACACTGCCGGTATGAAGGACGCTTCTGACGATTTTGAGTTCACTATCCAAGAACAAATTATCCAAGCTGCTGACAGCGCCGATATCATCTGGGTAGTGATCGAAGCTCAAACTATGATTACAGAAGAGGACAGACGCGTCGCCAAGTTAGCTCTTAAATCAAAAAAACCAGTAATTCTAGTTGTTAACAAGCGAGATAAAGCTCAGACAACTCCACTAACTGACTATTTAAAACTTGGCATAAAACCAATTATCCCTACAAGTGCAATTCACCATACTGGTATCGACGAACTACTCGACACTACAGTTCAAGAAATGCCAAAAGCTACTATCGATGAAGCTCCTGACCGAGTTCGTATCGCTATTTTGGGTCGTCCAAACGTCGGCAAATCACAACTATTCAACACTCTTGCCAAGAAGCAGCAGGCAATAGTAGCAGACCGCGCCGGTACTACCCGCGACATCAACAGAACTATCGTAAAATTTAACGGACGTGAGATAGAGCTACTCGACACTGCCGGTATTAGACGTAACGGCAAAATCGAAGTCGGCATCGAGCGCTTCAGTGTTATACGCAGCCTTAGCGCTATCGAACAGTCAGACATTTGTCTACTAGTTATGGACGCTAACGAGTTGAACGTACAGCTTGACCAAAAAATCGCTGGCCTTATTAAAGAAGCGGGCAAGGGCTTGATTCTGGTTATTAGTAAATGGGATAGTGTAGAAAAAGACGGTTTCACACACGACGAAATGACACCTGGTATTCGATATAACTTTGAGTTCGTGCCTTGGGCTACGCTTATTTTTACCAGCAGCATAACAGGCCAAAACGTTACTAAACTATTCGAACTAGCTCTAGAAATCGACCAGAATCGTAAGTTGCGCATCAAAACACCTGAACTTAACAGGTGGCTAGCTGACACTGTAAACGCTCACCCACCAGCAGGGCTTAAGAACCGATCACCAAAGCTTAACTATATGGTTCAAGAGGACGATAACTCTATTCCTAGCTTTAAAATCTTTGGCGCACATACGAAGTTTCTTCACTGGAGCTACAAACGCTATATGGAACGCCGCTTAAGAGAACGTTATGGCTTCGCTGGCTCGGCTATTCAACTCTGGTTCATCGAGAAACACGTCACACACAAACACGGCACCAGACCCTTCCACAACGGCTAATCTAGCAATCTAGCAGGGAGACACCCTGCTAGATATTGATTCATTGATGCATTGACGCATTGATACATTAATTTAACATTTGTCATTTTTCATTGATGCATTTATTTAATCAAGGTGTCATTTGGTCATTGCAGCTTCACTGATAAATGTTTAATGTCCAAATTAATGCATCAATGTTAAGTGACAAATGTTAAATAGTCTATAGGGCCTCTAGACTCTTTGCGCCATACTCTGTACTCTTAAGTCATGGCATTATTTCAGAGAAAACCTATCGTAACCAGCGGGGCTCCGCTATACACACTTGGACTACAAAAAACTATAGTAATTATAGGCTTGGGTAATCCGGGCAAACAATACGACGGCACAAGACACAACATTGGCTTTAATGCCTTAGATCATTTAGCAAATAAACTAGAATTCCCAGATTGGATCGAGAAAAAGGACCTTAAAGCGATAACCACCAGTCAGGTAATTGCCGACACTAGAGTTATATTAATAAAACCTACTACATTTATGAATTTAAGCGGGGATGCAGTCCAGGCGGTTTCACATTTTTATAAAATTGCATCGGATAAATTTATAGTAGTTTATGACGAGCTGGATATACCTTTTGGACAAATAAGAGTTCGCGTTGGCGGCTCTGCAGCAGGCCACAACGGCGTTCAGTCAATTATAAATACGCTAGGCGACGGTTTTGGAAGAATTCGCATTGGTATTCGTAACGAAATAGCCGAAAAGGCCGATAGTGTTAATTTTGTCCTTGGTAAATTTAGCTCCGAAGAGAAAGATCAAATCCCAAACCTACTTCTAGAAACTAACGCTGTACTTAGCGAAATAATTCATGGCCAACCACTAAACCCTGAAACCCGCAACTTCTTAGTTTGACTGAATCGACCACCGACTAGGCGTATTTCAAGCCCAGGGCTAGTTTGGTTATCTCTACGCGGAGCGCAAGCTAGCTGTACTTTATAGTACAGCGGCGCGCACCGTAAGTAGAGAGAACCGAAATAGCCAAGAGGCTAACTTGTTAGCCGCCGTGAAGTGCGCCAACAAATAAAAGAGCCTCTAGAGGGGGTGGGCACCGCTAGAGGCTCATTACAGGGGACGTATACAACGAAGGAACAGCTGTCCACCAACAGCTCCCACCAGAGTACCTCCCCGATGGATCTTATTGAGGCATGAGAACATTTTTCCGTAAGCGAAGCTTTTTTTGTGGCCAGATTAGATTATAAATTGTGAGGCATATCGACAGATATGTTGAGCAATTTTAATTTGATATGGACCAGAAATAGCGCTTTCGGGAAATGGAATCATGTCCCAATAAGATCCTGTATACACCCTTCAACCCACCCGAGCGAAACATCATTGTCTAGATAGTCAATACGGACATGTGTCTTCCCGCCGAGGCGGGGAATCTTTGGGACTCGCTTTGATTCGGGGACACAATCTGTCGAAACAGACGGTGTCACTAGTTAAAGGGATTAGTTTGTTTTAGAACGTGTCACTCCCGAAGGAGCAGACGAACATATAAGTGGAGGGTAACAACTTAGATATTGTCGTTCTAAAACAATCTAACAATTTGTTAGAAGGTGCTTAAGCATAGGAATACTATACTTACAAGTTGCTATACTATCAAATAAGTGTCTATGTGTCAATACTTTTTCATACATTTGTCATTATTCCAAATATGCATCTTTACTATATAATTTCATTGTAAAAAACGCTGTAAAAGGAGGAATTGGAATGACAATAAATACCTGTCTATTTGCTGACGATAATTATCCAAATCTACTAAAACAAATACCTGACGCACCAAAACAGTTCTACTGGACTGGGGGCGACCTAAGTAGCCTTTGCAATCAACCTTGCGTAGCGATAGTTGGCAGTCGAAAGGTGACGCCGTACGGTCGTCTGGTAACGGCAACTCTGGCAAGTGAGCTTGCTCGACTTGGCGTAACCATAATTAGCGGGCTAGCAATTGGCGTGGACTCTATCGCACACAAGTCTGCATTAGACGCCGGCGGCAAAACCATTGCTGTTCTGCCAAGAGGTCTAGATAAAATATATCCGTCGTGCCATGCAAATCTTGCTAACAGAATTATAGATAGCGGTGGAGTCTTGATGACCGAATACCCACAAGGATCGGAACTTTATAATTTTCAATTTCTGGCACGCAACAGAATAATCGCTGGCCTTAGTTTGGGAGTAGTCGTAACAGAAGCTGCCGAGAGAAGTGGCAGCCTTAACACTGCCAATTTTGCTCTTGAGCAAGGCAGGGAGGTGCTGGCTGTGCCTGGGAACATTACCAGCCCTTTATCTAAGGGAACAAATAATCTTATTAAAATTGGAGCAACGCCAATCGACAATGCTCAGGATATTATAGACAATCTAAATCTATCCTTCGATCTATTGAAAGTAAACCCGGCAGACGATCTAAATGATCTGGAGATAATATTAGTTTCACTTATTGGGGAGGGAATAGCTGATTCGGAAGCACTGTTTGCTCGCAGCGGGTTAGACACGTCTCAGTTCAGCCAAACATTAACGCTACTAGAATTAAACGGTAGAATTAAAAATATAGGCAATAACAATTGGTCACTCTAATTATAAGTCCGCTATACTTAATAGTATGGAAGCTAAATCTCTTGTCTGGATAGGATTGACCATTGGTTCGATAGTTGGCAGTGGGCTTGGCAGCCTATTGGACAGTGGTAATTATTTTGGAGTCTGGGGCATAGTCCTAGGTGCTCTTGGAGGCATAGCTGGCATCTGGGCTGGCTACAAAATCGGCAACAACTAAGCTATTAGCTCAAATTTTAAATAGTTTGCAATTATACTAATAATCACGTAACCTTGCAGGTTGTTGGTGAAGTCAAAATAAAAGACCCAACTGTTAAAGCGTTTAAGGTATACTAGAACATACATGGCAAAAAACTTAGTAATCGTAGAGTCACCGGCTAAAGCCAAAACTATCGAAAAATTCCTC
>CALREK010000018.1:0-11337 GCA_943355165.1 uncultured Saccharimonas sp. (SeqCode)
ACAAAAGAAGTTGTAGAAGCAGCCAAAAAAACTGGCGCCTTAGTAGAAAGCGAACCACATTATTTTGGTGGTGGATCAAATGTGTTTACGGAAGCTTTCGATTACGAAGAAATTAAGAAAACGTTTAGTACCCCTGAAGATGCTAAATACTTCGTAGAAGCCACGGGTATCGATACCTACGCCGCAGCAATTGGAAACTTGCATGGAAGCTATCCAGTCCCCAAGGTTTTAGACCTAGAATTATTACAAAGAGTGCGTGATTCGATAGATTGTAATATTAGCCTTCACGGAGGAAGCGGCACCCCAGGGAATTATTTTGTTGATGCTGTCCGCATTGGAGTCACAAAAGTTAACATCAACTCTGATATGCGTCGAGCCTACCGCGACACTTTAGAGAAGGCGCTTCACGATAATCCTACAGAATACGCCGTAGTTAAGCTTATGGATGGTGTGATTAAGGCGGTTCAGGCGGTAGTAGAAAGTAAGATTGATATGTTCAATTCGTCAGGTAAGGCGCAGATTAGTTAATATTTGGTAGTTTGAACCAGTTGTGGCACAATTAAGCTTAAGCAATATAAAGGTGGGGGTGGAATGAGTGATAGCGGTCAACTAGATGTTTTAGCGATTGGTGACGTGGTTACTGATGCGTTTATTAAACTGCTTGATGACAGAGCTGTTACTTATGATAATGACCAAGGTAAATGGTTGGCAATGCCTTTCGCTACCAAGATACCATTCGACCACGCCACTATAATCGAGGGCGTAGGTAATGCCGCAAACGCCGCAGTTAGTTTTGCAAGACTTGGTTTGCGCAGTGGATTAGTGTCAAATGTCGGCAGCGATCAGCATGGCAGAGATATGATTGCCGCACTACATAAGAGTAAGGTTGATGCCCGTTTTGTCCATATAAACAGCGGCAAGATTAGTAATTATCATTATGTTTTATGGTACAAAGAAGAGCGAACAATACTAATTAAGCACGAAGAATACGACTATCAGTGGCCAAGATTCCGCCCTGTTGATGTGCCAAAATGGATTTATTTTAGTTCGATTAGCAAAAATGCCCTCGATACTTATCACGATCATGTTGCAGAGTGGTTAGACAATAATCCAGAAGTTAACCTGGCG
The DNA here is from genome assembly GCA_943355165.1 of uncultured Saccharimonas sp. (SeqCode). Taxonomy (GTDB): domain Bacteria; phylum Patescibacteriota; class Saccharimonadia; order Saccharimonadales; family AQU-01; genus CALRGT01. The sequence goes on from CALREK010000018.1 coordinate 1,129, forward strand.
TTTCAGCCTGGAACTTTCCAGCTAGAGGCGGGTGCTGAGCGTTTAGCAGCCTTGTATCGTCGCACTGCTATATTAGTGGTAAACCGCGAAGAAGCAGTCAAGGTGAGTGGCGGCAGCTATGATGATATACACGATCTGTTTAACAAATTGCACGAAATTGGTCCACAAGTAGTAGTAATTACAGACGGGCCAGATGGTGCTTATGCGAGTGACGGTGAGAATAGATTTAAGATGCCATCTTATCCAGACCCTGCGCCACCTTTTGAGCGTACAGGTGCCGGTGATGCATTTGCTAGTACTTTTGTAGCTGCCATTATGAAAGGCAAGAGCTTAGAAGAAGCTATGCGTTGGGGGCCAATTAACTCGATGAGTGTTGTTCAACAGGTTGGCGCGCAGAACGGCCTAATAACTGACGAAGAGCTAGAAGAATTACTGTCACGAGCTCCTGAGTGGTATCACCCAGAGCGCTTCTAGGTCATTGATGCATTGACTATTGATTCATTAATTGACCCATTTAGCATGCGTCATTGTGGCTTCAATGATAAATATATTCAATCTTGCTATTTCACTGAAGCCTCTAAACTGTTATGCTTATGCTAATATGTCGTGGGTTTTATCAGAATTATTAGAGGCTCCAGAGCCATTATTTAGTCAGACCGTGCATGAGCTAGAGCTGGCTAGTGGTTCTCGTGGCATTGATGTTAAATTGTCAACAGAACTAGACCAAAACTATCAGTTGAAAGCACGTGAACTAGGTTTAGATCAACACGACACCCACGGTCAGGAGCTTTATCATGCGTTGCAGGCTTTAACAGAAAAACATGACTTATTTCTGGCTCGTTCACTAGGTATAAAGGATCCCCATAACGTAGCTGAAACTTTGACAAAGATTAAGGCAAAAGTAGACAAGCTTGACATACCAATGACATGCTGGGCAATTAAGCACAGCGTTGCCAAGAAGTTATTAAAGCAAACTCCCCCTAAAAAAGTTATGAAGCTTCTCGGATATCGTTCTGTAGATTCAATGCTAAAAAGAGAGAATATTGATGAGCTGTTTGGTTCTCTTAGATTCGTAGAAAGTGATCAGTGGCTAATAAGGTTCGTTAAAACTTATAAAAAGTTGCAACCTCAAGATTTTGAGACTAGAAAAATTAAAATTATTGAATTGCCAGAGAATCGTTGGGGTATAAAAGCTAGCGAATATGTCAGCAACAAGAGGCTCAACATTACTCATCTCAAGGAGATGGGGGTAGTCGTGCTACTGCCTATGCCAGTTTCGAAGTTGCGAGGCGTTTGTCTTGCTGTTCTGCTATTAACTCTGCATTACATTGATGAGATCAGGACGTATAGCGCGCTATTTAAGCTGGAGCAAGTTCGGCCGGACTTTGCCGCTAATCTGATTAATACACTAATTAATGATCCTAGTGACTCATTTTCTTTGCTTGGTAGACCAGTACATTGGCGAATCTTGAAGAAACATTTCGGCCGAAGTAGGGTTGGTTATTTGCCAGAAGTATTTGAACCTCACATTCAGGTCGATGATATGCTTTGGCGCAGAGCTGAAGAAGTGTTGTATAAGATTGAGCCGGCTCTTAAATTTTGGGAATCAATGGAATATTCTGGTGTCAGTTATGGCGGCAAGCCAGTTTCTTTTAATCTTATGGATAACGCAGTCAACTATTGCAACAATCTTGATTACTCCGAACGGGTGACGCATCATCTTCAGAATAGTCTATGGAATGAGTTGTTGACGAGATATATAAGCCACAAAGACCTCGAAGATATGTTGCTTCAACAGTTGGATCAAGGGCAGACAAAATACGGAATATTAACCAGTTTAAACGGGGGTAAAATATGAATTATACGATATGTGTATCTGGCGCAGCGGGTGGCGATACTGTAGAAACTTCAAGTAAATTAGCAGAAAGAATCGGCACGGCTATTGCCAAGTCGGGTCACATAACAACGACTGGCGCTACTGTTGGATTACCCTATTTCGCGGCCAGAGCAGCAACAAAAGCTGGTGGCATGAGTATCGGATTTTCTCCTGCAGCCTCTCTAAGAGAACACATTTATAAATACCGGTTACCAATTGGAATATATGATTTTGTTAACTTCACGGGAATGCATTATGTAGGTCGTGATGTTTTATTGGTGCAATCCAGTGACGCGATTATTACTGTTGGGGGTAGATTCGGCAGCCTTCATGAGTTCACTACGGCCCTAGAGTCCAATATGCCGTGTGGAGTGTTGCTAGGTAGTGGCGGAACTGCTGATTTGATACCAGGTTTGCTCGAGAAATTAGAGCATGCTCATAAAGAGTTGATAGTCATGGACGAGAATCCAGAAAAGCTAGTCGCAAAGATAGTCAAAATGCTAGACAAAGATCATAAAGACATAGATACCGACAGCTTGGCATCGCATTGGTATTTGGACGGAAACGACGGCCATATAACACGCAAAGCCCACAACAAAGCCGGTTGATTGGTGTTACTGTTATCAAGTTAAGATAGTTGCCCTCACCCTGTTATAATAGGTGGGTGAATAAATTTGAACTAAAGTCTGACTATAAACCTACTGGCGACCAACCGTCGGCTATTGCGCAGCTAACGGCCGGTCTGGCTAAGGGCGATAAAGAACAAGTGCTTTTGGGTGTTACGGGGTCTGGAAAGACCTTTACTATGGCCAATATCATACAAAATGTTCAGAAGCCGACTCTAATTCTTAGCCACAACAAAACTCTTGCTGCTCAGCTTTATGGTGAGTTTAAAAAGTTCTTCCCCAATAATCCGGTGCATTATTTTGTAAGTTACTTTGATTACTACCAGCCAGAGGCATATATCGCTAGGTCCGACACTTATATCGAAAAAGACTCACAGATAAACGAAGAGATTGACCGACTAAGACACGCTGCGACTGATTCCTTGCTATCAAGAAGTGACGTAATTATTGTTGCCAGTGTAAGTTGTATTTATGGTATTGGATCGGTGGAAGACTATGGTAATCTAGCAATTGAAGTTAAAAAAGGTGAACGTCGAGTTCGCGATAAATTCTTGCGTCAATTAACCGATATTCAGTATCAACGTAATGATATAGATTTTCATCGTGGGACATTTCGTGTTCATGGTGATGTTGTTGATATTTTTCCTGCCGGCGAAGAGCTAGCTTATAGAGTTGATTTTTTTGGTGACGATGTTGAGCGAATAACAAAAATCGATCCGTTGACTGGAGAAATTCTAGACGACCTTAAGGATTTTAAAATTTTCCCAAGCTCACACTACGTTACTCCATACGACAAGCTAAAGGGCGCTATTATAAATATCGAGGCCGAACTTAAACAGCGATTGGCTTTGTTTAAAAAGAATGGGCAACTACTGGAGGCGCAACGACTTGAGCAGCGTACTAGATTTGATATTGAGATGATGGCAGAAACTGGGTTTGTTAAGGGTATCGAAAACTACAGTCGTTATTTGACTAATCGTGAGCCAGGTGAGCAGCCAGCGACTCTGCTAGATTATTTTCCTGATGATTACTTGATGTTTATCGACGAATCACACATGACCTTGCCTCAAGTTCGCGGTATGTATAACGGTGATCGCGCTCGTAAAGAAGTACTGGTCGACTATGGATTTCGCTTGCCAAGCGCATTAGACAATAGGCCTCTGACATTTACAGAGTTCGATAAACACATTAACAAAGTTATTTACGTAAGTGCTACTCCGGCCGAATACGAACTTAGTCGTAGTCCAGAGCCAGCCCAGCAAGTTATTCGACCTACTGGATTATTGGACCCAATAATCGAGCTTAGACCGATTGAAGGTCAAATCGACGATCTAATAGGCGAAATCAGAAAGACCATCGCTAAGCGTCAAAGAGTATTGATCACCACCCTCACCAAAAGAATGTCGGAAGATTTAACCGATTATCTTAAAGAAATTAACATCAAAGTTACTTATCTTCATAGCGATGTTGAAACCCTGGAGAGAACTGATATTTTGCGAGATTTACGGCTGGGTATCTATGATGTGGTAGTTGGCATTAATCTGTTACGCGAAGGGTTGGATCTGCCTGAAGTTAGCTTAGTTGCGATATTAGACGCCGATAAAGAAGGGTTCTTACGAAGTGAGCAGGCTCTTGTGCAAACAATCGGTAGAGCTGCTAGACACGAAGAAGGTCGAGTAATTATGTATGCCGATCGCATAACTGGCAGCATGAAGCGCGCCATGGATGAGACTTCGCGGCGCCGTAAAATTCAACAAGAACATAACAAGGCTAACGGACTTAAGCCGGTTGGGATTTCTAGGACAATAGAAAAGGGTATGCGACCGGAATTAACGGAAGAAGCCAAGTCGATCAAGCTAAATCTAAATAAAATACCAAAAGACGAGTACAAGCATATTATTAAAGATTTGACGGCCCAGATGGATATGGCGGCCCTAAATCTTCAGTATGAAACTGCAGCTGAACTGCGCGATATGATTTCTGACGTTAAGAAGCGTCTAGAATCGGGCAAGTAACTTGCTAGTATAGTATAATAGTGGTATAATATACACATTATGAGCGAATATACGGCTGACTCACAGCCCAACAAAGACCCAGGACTATCCTTTAAAGGGCAGCAATTTTCTAGCGATACTGGCCGTTTGTTATTAAAGGTGTCTATGGAGCTTGGGATAATTTCTGATCCAGAGATGGGTGAAGAATTTATAGAAAAGGGCCTAGAGTCACTTAGTCAGACTATGTCTGAATATCAATATGTTGCACCTCTAGTTAGCGTGCCAGTAAAACCTGAAACATTATATGAGCATATTCGAGGCTACCACGATACACATGCTCAGGATAGGCAGCCCAATATTATCGGTAGATTGTGGAATGACAATCCAGAGTATGAAGAAGTTATGGGTGGATATAGCCCCAGGTCGTACGGAACGAAGGAATTAAATCTGCGCTCAATAAAAGACGATGAAGTTATGGATAAACCACAGGTAAGAGGTATGTTGCTTGGAGCGGATAACGACAATGGCGAAGACGGCTTGCATTTTACTGACAGAGATTTGGCCAGTCAACGCTTTGAAGCCGAGCGCTTGGAGTATCAGTTTAGTTTAGGATATCCAGATCAACAGCTTAGGATAGCAAATGTCACAGATGTTATATTTTTAGCTGCGATGCACCGCGAACAAGGTAGCTCTCTGTTTTCAAAGGGCACGACAAGCTTTTCGCAAATGCCTACCAAGCTATATAGTAAACTGAATTTCGTAGGCTCAGCCAATGAATTCCTGGCAGATATATCACTTAGTCGCTGGAACGGCAAGGCTAGTAAAAAAGTTGGAATGAGACTCACGGTAGGTCCTAATCCCGACCAAGAACCTATTCAAGAATAGATTCCCTCCTAGTTATAAAATAGAACCGTAATTACCTCTGTTGCTCGCGCGCTATGTTCTGGTATACTAAATCCAATATGGCAAAACTAACACGCGATGATGTCTTGAAATTGGCTGGATTAGCCAAACTCGAACTATCTGAAGACGAAGTGAATAAGTTTACACTAGAAATAAGCGAGATTCTTGGTTATGTCGAACAACTCCAGGCCGTAGATGTAGAAGGTCTAGAACCAACCTACCAATTAACTGGTCTTAGCAACGTTATGCGTCCAGACGAAATTGTTGATTATAAGATAGAACGCTCAGAATTAATGAAGAATTTACCCGCCGAAGAAGATGGTCAGATTAAAGTAAAGCGAGTTCTAGCATGAGCCAGTGGCCATCTATTAAGGACCTAGCAAGTGACGTTAACTCTGGTCGAGTCTCGGCCTCTGAGCAAGTAGAAAAAGCCTTGAAAACTATCGAAGAAAAGAAAGAATTCAATGCGATTATAGCTACTCTGGCGGACCGTGCTCGCCAAAGAGCTAAGACGATTGACGACAGAATAAAGGCGGGTGAAAATGTCGGTAGACTCGCTGGCGTGCCATTTATAGCCAAAGACAACTTTTTGACATTTGGGGCTGAAACAACTGCAGCGAGTAATATTCTAAAGGGCTTTGAGGCACCTTATCAAGCCACCGCTATTGAAAGATTAGAGGCAGAGGGTGCTATTTGCGTGGCAAAAGCTAACTTAGATGCCTTTGCTCACGGATCAAGCACCGAGAATAGTGACTTCTTTACGACATTAAACCCACATGACAAATCTAAGGTTCCTGGCGGTTCATCTGGAGGTTCTACGGCATCTGTAGTTCTAGATATGGCTCCTTTTGCTCTTGGTACCGATACTGGTGGTTCGATTCGTCTGCCAGCATCATTCTGCGGTGCCGTTGGCTATAAGCCTACCTACGGTCTTGTATCGCGATCAGGGGTTGTGGCTATGGCCAGTAGTACTGACGTAATTGGGCCACTAACTAGGACTGTCGCAGATTCTGCCTTGGTTTTAGATATTATGGCCGGAACGGATGAGCTAGACAGCACGTCTATCGTAAAAGATAAATTAGGGTACGAATTATCGCCTACAGAAGCACATCTAAAGGGTCAGAAAATCGGCGTGATTAGCGAGTATATGAGCGAAGGTTTGGAGCCAGAAGTTAAGGATAGTATAAATAAGGCGATAGAAGCCTTAAAGCAGGCTGGGGCAGAGATAGTAAACGTCAGCTTGCCGTCGTTGCCACTAGCGCTAGCGGTATATTATGTCATATGTCCGGCAGAAGTTAGCAGTAACTTGAGTCGTTATGACGGACAGCGTTATGGATTTAGCCAACAAGATACTACTAATCTAGACGATATTTATAAGCAAACTCGTTCAATAGGTTTCGGTAACGAAGCTAAAAGGCGAATTATGATTGGTACTTATGTGCTAAGTAGTGGATTTTATGATGCATACTACAAAAAAGCTCAAATCGTTAGAACAAAATTAGTAAAAGAATTTGAAGACGCATTTAAAAAAGTAGACTTCTTAATAGGACCAACTGCCCCAACAACAGCTTTTGGGGTAGGCGAAAATACCGCTGATCCGTTAAAGATGTACCTAACTGATATTATGACCGTTGCCGTAAATTTAGTTGGCGTGCCAGCTATTAGCGTGCCTTGCCCAGTGAGCGACAATATGCCAATCGGTTTACAGTTAATTGCCGCCCAGCATCAAGACAGAAAATTATTAGAAATAGCGCAATTAGCAGAAAGTATTTTGAAATGAACCACCTATTAATAGCGGCCGTAAGTGCCGTCGTGACATTAGTTTTAGCTTTATTGGTATTGTCGGTATTGCGCCGCAAATCTAATAAAAGGAAATATACGGAAAGATGGCAAGACCTGCAGCGTTATTGTGGTAGTAAGGAAACTTGGCCTCTAGCCATTATTACGGCAGACAAGTTATTAGACGAAGCACTAAGAAACCATCGCATAAAGGGCAAAAGTACTGGCGAGCGATTAGTTGCTGCTCAGCATAAAATTACCGACAATGACGCAGTTTGGTATTCTCATAATCTTGCCAAAAAACTAATAGCAGAAACCACCGTACGACTTAATCAAGCTGATGTTAAGAAGTCATTAGTCGGGTTTAGGCAGGCGCTGAAAGATTTAGGGGTTGTAGTGTGAGTCAATCCAGCAAGACCTATACCCCGACTATCGGCATAGAATGTCACGTCCAGCTAAGCACAAAGACAAAATTGTTTGCTGCTGTCGGTAACGACGCTAGAGATGCTCGGCCGAATACTTTGATTAGCCATATTTGCCTTGGAATGCCAGGAGCGTTGCCTGTCCTAAATGCAAAAGCTGTCGAACTTGGTGCTAGGGCGGCATTTGCATTAAACACGACTCCAGCAGTATTCAGTAAGTTCGACAGGAAGCACTATTTTTATCCTGATTTACCAAAAGGTTACCAGATTACACAATTTGAGCAACCAATAGTACTAGGTGGTTACGTAGAGATTGAAAGTGAAGGCGTAAAAAAGAAGATTGGCATTACCCGGGCTCACCTAGAAGAAGATGCTGGCAAAAGCACTCATCCAGCCGGTAAGGATTACAGCCTTGTAGACTTAAACCGCGCTGGTACGCCGCTACTAGAGATAGTCTCAGAACCAGACATAAAGTCTGCGGCAGATGCTAAGGCTTACGCTCGAGAATTATATTTGATTGTTAAGTACGCGGGTATTTCCGATGCAGATTTGTACCATGGCAATATGCGTTTTGACGTTAACGTTTCAGTCAGTAGCGATCCAAACGTATTAGGTACTCGCACAGAGTCAAAGAACTTAAACTCGTTTAAGAGCGTAGAAAAAGCGGCAGAATACGAGATTAAACGTCAAATAGAGTTGCTTGAAAAAGGTGAAGTAATTATACAAGAAACTCGTGGTTGGGATGACGCCAAACAGAGAACATTTTCACAGCGTGGCAAAGAGCAGGCCCACGATTATCGCTATATGCCAGAACCGGATGTTCCGCCAATAATTCTATCTCAAGAATTTATTAATGAGATAAAATCATCGCTGCCTGTAATGCCCGACGAATGGCGTAATCGCTTGTTGTCGTTAGGATTGAGCCGAAGTCAGATAGACACGCTCTTAGAAGCAGAAATCGATAACGAAGCCGTAGATTACCTACCTATAATTGAAAGTAATCTCGATAATCCAGATGTTGCTAAGTTTATTGCCAATTATTTTGTAAACATTGAGATACCTATGCGTCATGACGGTAGTGTAAGTGATAAGCTTGATAACCAGGCCCGATCAACTATATATATTGCGATCGACAGACTAATTCAAGAAAACAAGCTTAGCTCTACCAATGCCAAGGCCTTACTTACGCAGCTGCTTAAAGATGGTTTAAGTCCTACAGATATTGAAGGATACGCTGGCGAGCAGGGTTATATACAAGAATCCGATAGTAACGAAATCGAAAAGATTGTAGAAGCGGTTATAGCTGAGTTTCCTGACGCTGCCAATGATGTCAAGAGCGGTGAAATGAAGGCTATAGGCTTCTTGACTGGTCAAGTTATGAAGAAGTCTCTAGGCAAGGCTAATCCAGGAATGGCACAAGAATTAATTCGTAAAAAACTAGCGTAAGTTGTTTGGAATAAGTTACAATCAGCCTATGAACAATAAACCCGTACGAAAAGCCGTTATCGCAGCCGCTGGATTTGGTACCAGATTCTTGCCGCAAACTAAGGCAATGCCCAAGGAAATGTTGCCGCTAATCGACAAGCCAATTATTCAGTATATTGTTGAAGATTTAGTCGCAGCAGGCATCAAAGATATTATTATAGTAACTGGTTATAGTAAACGAAACATAGAAGACCACTTCGACACGCCAAACGAAGATTTATTGAACAATTTGAGGGCCGGCGGAGAATCAAAGGCGCACTTGATTGCAGAAATCGAAAGAATTTCTGACATGGCTAACTTTGCCTATGTTAGACAAAAGGGGCCTTATGGGAATGCTACACCATTAATGAATGTGACGCACTTGGTTGGTGACGAGCCTTTTATCTATACATACGCAGACGATTTATTTGTTTCTCAACCGAATGCATTTCAACAAATGATCGAACTTTACAATGAATTTGGGTCCAGTATTCTCCCATGTATCAGAATCGAAGATGATCGTGACTACAGTCGTTATGGCGTAGTGTCTGGAGATAATGTGCGCGAGGATGTGCTAAAAATAAATAATATAATTGAAAAGCCAGGCAAAGATAATGCTCCGTCAAATTTTGCTAGCGTGGCAGGGTACTTATTAACACCCGATGTATTCGATTATCTGGATAAGGGCCGTGATGAATTACCGGAGGGTAAAGAATTCTACCTAACGGATAGTATTATCAAACCTATGTTAACAGACGGAAAATCTTTTTATGCTTGTGAGGTCAAAGATAGCGTTCGTTACGATACTGGAAACAAGCTAGATTATCTAAAAGCTGTTGTTGATTTTGCATTAATGCGAGACGACATTAAAGATGAGTTTAAGCAATTCCTCAAACAAAAATCAAACGAATAGTGATTGCATTTACTAACTGATGTATAATTAAGTCATAAATGAATACAGACGAAAGATTCCTAGTAATCCTACTTTCACTAGCACTTGCTACCTTCCTGGTATTAGGCATAGTGGCTGTAATAAAAACGATTCAAATATTAGACAATGTCCGGAAAATAACCGAGAAGGCTGAAGAATTTGCCGAGAAAGCAGAAGCAGTTGGTGACTTCTTGCATAAAACCGCTGGTCCTGC
>CALREK010000019.1:0-10977 GCA_943355165.1 uncultured Saccharimonas sp. (SeqCode)
AGGCTACCGTGACGGTGCCGAATTAGGCCAACAAGCAATAAGCAAGGCTATTGAAAATCCGGGCACTGCTACAGCTGGAGCAATCATTTCGTCTGCAGCAATATTTGGATTGTATGAAGCAATAAATAAAAAGCGCCAACATAATAATATTTAGCTGCTTATCGATATTCCAACGCAAAACAACGTTCGTATCTTTCTTATTTATTGTTACTTACTGCAATTTTTATTAATTCATCGCCAATTGCAGTTGAGATTGGAAAATTTAATTTATCTTCCAACCATTTGAATTGTCCGTTTGGGTTACACTCCAGAAAAGTAATCATGCCTTCCTTGTTCTCAATAAAATCGAATGCACCAAACTTCAAACCATACTTTCCAAGATACTTAATGCATTTATCCTTTTCATCACCTGGAAATATTTCATTTTTAAATTCTACTTTTTTGTCATTATATTGGTGTTTACGCCAATCGTCCTTAGCATCATCTGTCGTATATATAGAGGCGTCAAATACGTTATCACCTACAACAGTTATGCGCCATTCGCGCGCTTTATTTATATTTGGTTGATAAATTCCAGGAAAGGGCGATGTCGCCTCGGACAACTTATCAATCATATTGATATCCAGCGGAGTTGTGTATAACCCCTTTACTTCGTCATTTTCATACAACAAGCCTTTAGACATCTTCATGATTACTTCGCGACTCTCTGCCATTTTTTTAATGCCACTCCATTGATTAGTAATCAATGTTTCAGGCACATTAAATCCAATACCTTGAGCAACGACTAATTGTGATGTTTTATTTTGCGCTCGACTAATATTATCTGGTGCGTTTAGCCATAAATCTTCAGATAAGGAATCCCATACAAAACTTTGAAGACTATTTACTTCATCTTCTATGGTAAGTTTTTTGGCTTTATCTATAGGATTATAGCCAAATATATATGGGTGCCTGAACCAAGCAGCGACAATACTGTCATTATCTATGACAGTATTGTCGTACATTACAGACGTACCGTTATCGTCCACATGAATATCTAGCGAGGTATCCTGTGAAAACACCTTATCGGATTGATAATTTACTACTTCAAATCCTTTTTCAAACAGATAGTTTGACACAGGAAGTATAGTTTCGTTATCTATACTAGTTGAGACTATAAGAATATTCTTGTTTACCATCTAGCACTTACTGTTAGGTACTATCGCCTAACGATCAGGAATAGTTTGACCATCAAACAAACGGGTTACGCCTTTATTGACAGCATCAGTATTAATTATTGAATTTTCGTTGTTTGAAATTGCCAGGGCTTCAAATGCCGTCCTTGCAATTACAGGAGCTATTTCTTCAATCCCGTGCGGATTAACTTCTGTGTTTGCATTATATGATAATAATTCCATAATAAATTGTCCTCCAAATTAATGTCGTAATTAATGAAAGTTTTCGAAACAGTTTAACGATTCTTAAAAAGCCTCCCTTCAATATTCAAACATTATGTTTGACCGGTCATTCCTAAAATATACCATTAAATCACATAAAGCAAATAAAAAAATAATCGATACAAGATACCACTTAATAAACAATGTGGTACACGGGTCGCTTGGTTAATTCGCTAGCTTCTACGACATATTTTTTATACTCGTTAAATGGCTCAAGACCAAACTTTTTTCTACGCTCATCAATATTCGCAAAATCAACAATCGGGTAAGGTTCTGGTACTCCATTAGGGCTGGCCCAAAATTGAGTGCCATAAATTTGATTGTTGCCTTCCATGACATTTATTCTGTCTGTTAGATAAGCTATCCCCCTGTAATAGCCATTTTTAACATCTTTAGATGTGCATTTTTCCATCAATTCTTGGACTTGCTTCATAAGTGATAGATTAAAGCCGGCATGTTGAGCTATAATCCAAACCACTTCTGCCCCATCTAGGCCAATATTTTTAATACTTGGTGTTTTGATAATATCTAGTATTTTTACCAATCTTTTTTGGTGCTTTAGGTCAACTTTTGCCATACCTAGAGATGTACTAGGCTGATTAAAATCACCATGGATTCTAACATACTGATCTTTTTCGTACATTTTAAGTAGTTCTTCACGTATCAATGGGAATTTAACTTGATTAGTACTCATAATTATTTATTATAGTCCACTTAATAACAAAAAAGCATATAACGCATTTGTTTAAAATTGCAGTATAATTAGAATTATGAAGAAAATTGCTATTATTGAAGACGATCAAGCTATCAGCCAAATGTATCGAATTAAGTTCGAAAACGAAGGCTATCAAGTCGAAACAGCCGAAAACGGTCGTATAGGACTAGAGATGATAGAGAAGATCAAGCCTGCCATAGTACTACTAGACCTAATGATGCCCGAAATGAACGGCGACGTTATGCTAGCCAAACTACGCGACACCGACTGGGGTAAAGATGTCAAAGTCGTAATCCTAACAAATGTCGGTGAGCAAGAGATTCCATCACACGTAAAAGAACTTGGCGTAAGTGCAATTATTATTAAAGCAGACATGACACCAAGACAAGTCGCTGATGTAGTAAAAATTCAGCTCGAATTACAGCAACAATGAAAGCCGCAATAGTTGGATATGCCGTAGAAGGACAAGTTTCTGCTAATTATTGGCACGAACTTGGCTATGAAGTTACTATTTGCGACCAAAACACGTCACTACAAGTGCCGCCTATATTCAAAACAGCCCTTGGCGACGACTATCTTGACGGATTGGACTCATACGATATCATTGTGCGCTCAGCAGGTATACACCCACAGATAATTCTAGACAAAAACCCTTCCGTAAAATCCAAAATCACAACTTCAGTCCAAGAATTTTTCCGAGTCTGCCCATCACCAAACACTATTGGTATTACCGGCACTAAGGGCAAAGGCACTACCACTACATTGATAACCAAAATGTTGATAGCTGCTGGCAAGACGGTACATTTTGGCGGTAACATTGGCATAGCCCCGCTAGAACTACTACCAAAAATAAATGCAGATGACTGGGTAGTACTAGAGCTTTCTAGCTTTCAACTAGAAGATTTCAATGGCCCGTCGCCACACATTGGGGTCTGCTTAATGGTTGTCCCAGAACATCTAAACTGGCATGCCGATATGGCGGAATACATAAGTGCCAAACAACGATTATTTGCCGCACAAAAACCAACCGACATCGCAATATATTATTCCCAAAACGAAAACTCCCAAGCCATAACCCAAAAAAGTGCAGGAATTAAAATACCTTACTTTGCTAGTCCTGGAGCAATCATCAACAACGACAGGGTCGTAATAGACAATCAAACAATCTGTTCTGTAAAAGAAATAAAACTACCAGGCAAGCACAATTGGCAAAATATCTGCGCTGCCGTTACTGCTGTATGGCAAATAACTCAAGATGTTGCGGCAATTAAATCAGTAATATTAAGTTTTAGTGGACTAGAACATCGCATCGAGCTTGTGAGCGAAATAAACGAAGTAAAATACTACGACGACTCTTTTGCTACCACACCAGAAACAGCGATTGCTGCCATTCAAGCCTTTGATCAGCCAAAAATATTAATCCTAGGCGGTTCCGACAAAGGCACTCCACTCGATCCAATTGCAAACGAAGTTATAAGTAATAACATTCGCCACATTATAACTATTGGCGACACCGGCCCAACTATCGCCAAACAACTGCGCGAGCGCGGATATAACGATATTACTGAGGGCTTAAAGACCATGACAGAAATTGTCGCCACCGCACAAAGTCACGCCGAACCAGGCGACGTAGTATTACTATCGACTGGATGTGCCAGCTTTGGGCTTTTCAAAGATTACAAAGATCGCGGCAACCAATTCCAAGTTGCCGTCAAATCACTAAATTAGGCGTTAATTACTTTGTTTAGTTGTTTAATAACAGCTTGTTCAGGTTGCAAAACTACAGCCCTATTATTTGCCATATCGTTTATCAAATCTTCGATCCAATGATAATGCGTGCAACCCAGAACAATCACATCCGCACCCTGATTACATACATCATCAATAATTCTTGCTAGCTTAACTTTGTCAACTTCGTCATTCTCAATCATTGATGTCCAATCACTACAATCCGGCTCAATAACTTTAATCCCCACGGCGTATTGCTCTTTTAGCGTTTCATAGCGCTTACTAGAAAGCGTCCTAGGAGTTGCGCAAACTGCTATAACCTTTGATTTAGTCTGCTTGCTAGCCGGCTTAACCATAGGCTCGACGGCAATTAATGGTACTGAGATTTCTTGACGCAGTCTCTCTATTAAGTTCGTAGAAACCGTATTACAGGCCACAATAATAACCTCACAACCATCGCTTACTAACAGTTGAAGTACGGGAAGGCACCCTTCATAAATGGCCTCTATAGACTTAGTGCCATAGGGCAGATTTTTGCTATCATCACGGAACACAACTTGGTGCTCGGGCATGGCCTTTTCGATAGCAGATGCAACTGACTTACCGCCAATCCCTGAATCAAAAACACCAATTTTCATAATCTTTTACTCTTTTCTAGTGGCTTGAGAGGCGCGAATAACATTTTCGAATAATGAGCATACAGTCAGCGGACCAACACCGCCCTTTTGTGGAGTAATCGTTAAGTCCTGTCTTTCATATACCGACTCATCAAGATCGCCAACAGGCCGGCCATCCTCGCTAGCCACGCCAGCATCAACCACTACTGCGCCCTGCTTGATCATGGATGGCGTCAAAATTGCTGGACTACCAGTGGCCGTAATAATAATGTCTGCTTCTAAAGTATGTGCAGCCAAATCGGCAACTTCCCTGCCGACAACCGTAACGTTCAAGCCAGATTCTAATAATAATTTTTCTAAAGGCGCACCAACCAACTTACCGCGACCGATAAGTAGAATCTGCTTACCTCTAAGTTCTATATTGTAACCGCTGAGCAACCACAAAATAGCCATTGGTGTGGCTGGGTCAAAAGTAGACAACTTACCTAATGAATCTACGTCCTTTTCTGGTGCGACTAAATCTACTATTTCGTCTGTCATGGTCGGATCGGCTAATGGCAATTGAACGATTATACCCTGAACCGTGATGTCTGCATTCAACGCCTTAATTAGATTTGGGGCCTCTGCCATAGTTACAAAATGAACATCAACATCAACCAGTATTTCCTCGCCATATCTTTTCTTGAGTCGAACATAGGTATTGATAACTGGGTCATCTTTTGTCTGGACAATAGCCAGCTTTGGAAAAATCTTGTCAGACTGACGCAAAGTACGGACCGTCTTGGCCTGTCGTACCTTTATATAACTAGCGAGTTCGCTACCGTTTAATATTCTCATCTTCATCTCTCTTATTTTAGCGTAGTAATCAGTAACTAGAAAATACAAAATAAACAAGGCTAAGACCTGATAGAATAAACCACTGTCGAAGCCTGTGTATATCGGATGCAGTTACGGATGAATGCAAGCGTCATGTCACTGTCCTAGTAACCTTAGGATTTGAGTGCAGCCTCGGATGAAAAGCGAGCATCGAAACGGAAGCGTACTATAGGTACGCTGAGTATCGAAGCACAGTTTTTCGCCGGGGATGTGCTTGAAGCCCGAAGGTTACAAACCTAGTTAGAAACAAAGGTGATGGCATGTCCGGTCTTGCCCGCTCGCCCAGCACGACCAATACGGTGAATGTAGTCGTCGTAAGTATTTGGAGTCGAGAAGTTAACAACGTGAGTAATGTCAGCAACGTCGATACCTCGAGCAGCAACGTCTGTAGCTACCAAGATATTAACCTGATTACTTCGGAATCGGTTAAGAGCGCGAGTACGGTGACCCTGGCTCTTACCACCATGAATAGCGTCAGCGCTAAATCCACGATCAATAAGTTCTTGGCTTAGTTTTTCGACACTACGTTGAGTCTCGTCAAAAATCAAAATTTTTGCTACGTGATCTTGGATTAACAAGTCATGCAATTTACTAATACGCTCACCTGCGTGATTGTACTGGATCACCGACTGCTCAACGTTATCGCTTGTTTCGCCAGTCTTAACAGAAACTGTAACTGGATTAGTCAAGAACGTGTTCATCAATGACTCAATCTTTGGATCGATTGTAGCTGAGAAAAATAGTGACTGTCTTGGGCTAGCTAATTTGCCTAGCAAGAAACGAATATCGGCGATAAAGCCCATATCAACCATACGGTCAACTTCGTCCAAAACAACAGTATTAAATTCTGACAATACCAAAGTGCCGCGTTCGACGTGATCTTTGATACGACCAGGTGTGCCGATTACGATGCTCGGACGAGATCGCATATCACGCAACTGTGTTGGCATTGAAGAGCCACCGATTAATAGCGCGCCAAATAATCCGCTACCTTTAGCGTAAGATTTGAACTCTGTCTGAATTTGCTCAGCCAACTCACGAGTTGGAGCAATTATAAGAGCCTTAGATGTACGGTCAGCCATTAGCTTGTGGATTATAGGAATCGCAAAAGCAGCAGTCTTACCTGTGCCAGTGTTAGCGATACCGATAATGTCTTTGCCTTCTAGTCCTACTGGAATAGATTGGTCTTGAATTGGAGTTGGAGCAGTAAAGCCCTTAGCTTCAATATTTGCTTTGATCAACGGGTTAACGTCAAAGTCAGCGAACATATGGTTTGGCTGATACTGAACAACTTCGACTGCTGGTTTAGCAGCCTTAATAAACTTACTAGGGTGAATATACTGTTTGTTGATTTTTCCACCACTACGGCGATTACCGCCACCTGATGGGGCTTGCCCACGGCGACGCATGCTTGAATAACTTAGGTTTGATTTATACATAAAAAAGAATCCTTCTTTGTTTAGTTAATTTACTCTTATCATTGCTGTAATGAAATCGAGTAAAACTACTAACCAAACCCGGATTCATCGAAACAATTACCATAATTCTAGCACAATATTATACTATGGTCAACCTTTAGCAAGTTACAGAATATTTCAAGCTGTCGTCTCTATTCAAAAACTTGCATTATCATGGTATAATAACTCTAGTAATATAGGAGTTTGTCGTTATGAATATCATCAAAAGCCCTCAGGGTGCCGAACTTATCACTGCATCAAACGATGCCGAAACTGCTCAAACACATAAACACAAATTATTGCTTTCTGTCCTAGGATTAGCTACTGCTTCATTAGTCACAGTTGGGTTATTAGGTGGTGATAAAGCCCATTCGGAGATTAATTCAAGTACCACTACAATCGAATCCACAACTACAACAGTTGAAGTAGGGGAACCACCTTTGCCTCCAACAACGACTGAGACTACATTAGTAGCCGTAGGGGAACCACCTTTGCCTCCTCACGCGACTCTACCGCCAACACTATAGACTTAGTTCGATAGCTTTAGCGATGGCCTTGTGGCCACTCACAGTAGGATGAAAAGGAGCCTTATTTGTCATACCCTGCACCCATGAATCCGACGCACAAAGCTCATTACTACTAAAATCAAGCGGCACAAACTTGGCATAAGAAAACGCACTAGTTGTGTCTTTAATAGTTTTATTTAGTTTATCAATTTGTAAACGCGTCCAGGCTAGCTCGCTTGACGTAATTCCCGCCATCTCCTGACACTGATTACTAGCCGGAAAAACCTGATAGTAGCCCGTAATAATTAACGTTGGCGGCGTCGCATTATAGTGCTTCTGGATAGTAGATAATATTTCCTTGAAATTAACGGAAAATAGCTGAATCTTAGAATCAACACTTACGGTGTCGTCTACGCTACCACAATTAGCTGTATAACACTTCAATAGATAACTAATCCAATCAAGATCATTGGCGCCTATAGTCATGGTAATCAAGTCTGGTCTGGTTAAATTAAATAGTCTATCCATTTGTGAGCTAAGAGTTGCCGAATTAACTACTTGCGTGCCCAATATTCCATTTTTTGTAGACGCGCCACTACAAGACAAGTCTATTATGTTGTAGTTTCGTTGTGTCGATAATAAATAAGGGTACGATTCTTTGGTGCGATAACAGGCGCTAGAGTCAGCTGCCGTATCCAGTCCAATACCCGCAGCCACTGAATCGCCCATAGCAACGTAAGTTAATTTAGTGGTAGAGCTTTTTGACTTTGTAGGATTATTGCTTCGGATTAAGCCAAATATGCCTAAGATTAACAGCACCAATAGTCCAACTATACCGGCCTGCAATCTTTTGTTCATACAAACATAATAACAGCATAAACTCTGCGAACCGAGGGTCTAGTTGTTTGTTTTTTTGGAATTACTACCGCTAGTTGAATCATCTACAGTTGTTGAGGTTGAGTTAGAATTACTGCCGCTAGTAGAATCATCTCCAGTTGATGGGCTTGAATTGCTACCGCCAGCAGAATCATCGCCGCCAATCGAATTGGAATTGGAGTTACTGCCGTCAGTTGAATCATCGACAGTTGTTGAGGTTGAATTGCTACCGCCAGCAGAATCATCTGATTTTTTCCTGTCATCTAGTTCATGCTTGATGTTACTTAGCGAAGATTCGGCCTTTCTGATCAAATCGTCAGACGCACCTTTCTTTTTGAGCTGAGATAATTCAGATTCTCGCCGCTTCTCGACGTTTTTCTTAAAGTCAGGATCCATAAATACGATAGCTTTTTCGCTACCTCGCTTTAGAGCGTAAAGTTTGCTTCCAGGTAGAGAGCTTTGGGCAAGCATTGCAAGACCAATAAATCCAGCCATTGCACCAGCGGTAGCCAGCTTACTAATAAACCCAAAAGACGGAACATCACGTTCGTCCATAACCTTATTGAATATTCGGGCTTTAGACTCATCAGATAATCCAGGAATAACTTCAGGCTTAGTTCTTATATAAGTAGCCAATTTAGTAAGAGTCTCGGCCTCTTTCTGGCTAGCTCCTGAAGATATCAACTCATCACGAAGAGTAGTCTTTTTCATAACAAATCCTTCAGTTTCTTGAGTCCACGATGCTGAAGAACGCGAACATTAGCTTCAGTTATATTCAGGCTACCGGCCACCTGCTTGGCGCTTAATCCCAAAATACATCTCATATAAACTACATCTTTCATTTCTGCAGGCAAAGCTGCGATAGCCTTCTGCACTCTTTCGATAGTTATGTTTTTTTCTGTAACAAGAACTGGATTGTCCGACTCCTTATCACTCTCCATCTGCTCATCAAGCTCATAGGTTGGTTTTTTGCGCCAATGATCTCGAAACAAATTTTTGGCTATTGTATATAACCACGCCCTAGGATGCTTGTTATCGAAGGTATCAAAATGCTTCCAAGCCTTCATAAAAGTCTCAGATACTATGTCTTCAGAAAGGTCAGAGTCACTAGAATGACTAAGACAATAACGATATATCTCGTCTGCGTAAGTGTTATACATTTTCTCGAATCTCCGCCTAGAACTCATTATTAAAGCCTTTTTCTAATTAATGTAACGTTTTATGTGTATGTTTCGTTACATATAGTGTCATAAAGATAACATAAGAAAGAAAAGCGATATATGAAAATAACTAAAAAATTAGTTTTAACAGGTACATTATTCAGCGGAGCATTACTGCTCACTCCTTTGGCAGTATCGGCTCACAATAACAAAACAAACGATATGAATGGCGTACATGTTGCAGCAGAAGATAATCATCACAACAACCAAACAACAGACGACAAAAAGACTCCAAAATCGTCAAGCACTAAAAAAGATGACGATTCAAGCAACGAAACAGAACACAGCACAGTCTCTGCACAAAATAGCAGCACATCAATCAGCCTAGCTGACGCTACAGTAATTGCTATGAATCTTCACCCTGATGTTGAATTAGTTGAAGCTGAAAAAGAAAACGAACACGGCAAAGTGGTCTATGAGTTTGAGTTTGCTGACGGTAGTAAAGTTACTATTGATGCAGATACATCAATAGTACTAAGCGATCACGCTCGTGAGGTCGAATCAAACGAACATAAAGATACAAACAGCGAACATAGAGACTAACAATTAAGTCACCCGTTAAATAAATAGGCTAAGCCAATGTGCTTAGCCTATTTTAATTTAATTAATGACTGCGAGCTTTTAAAAAACTCTCGAAATTCGTAAAATCTAGTAGAGCTAATAAAGTGCAGCAGTTGAACAATAAAGAAAAAGTTTATGCTAAAAATAAAGTACAGACTCTTAATGTGAAGGCGACTTATAAATAAAAACAGAGTAATAATAGAAAAGTTAACTAAAACTGCCACAGTCAGATAACCTCTTTTAGTGTGTAGAAAGTTTTTAGGCTTTTCTATACTCGCAATCTTGAGAAAGTAGTGCATATAGAATAGAAGTACGTGATAGCTTCCAATGAAAAAGTATATGAAATGAATATTTAAATTTAAACCTATAACGATAAAAACAGTAATAATCTGAAATATAATCCAATAATTAGCAAGTTTAAGTCCATCTGATAGTGACGCATAAACATACAATAAACTAAAAAACAAACCTGCAAACACCAATATAGGTGCGATTATTTTAGGATAAAGACTATATGAAGAAACCGCAATCAACAAAGACAACAAACCTAGGCAGCCAAAAATCTGCGAATTGGTGTACTTGGATTTAAAGAAATTTCCAGTAAATTGATCATCAGTTACCGCATGAAAAGCCGCGAATATAAATACTACTGCTAGCAATAAATTACCCCTCGCAACAACCTGAGAACCGTAAGAAAAGAAGTAGTAAAGGATGGACCCTAACCCCGCCATAAAAATCAAATTCACTAATGGGACCTTACTTTTTGAAGATAACTTATATAATCCACCTAACAAGAAATGACCATACCCAATTGTTGCCATAACAATAAAAAAGACAGTAGGTCGATCTTTTAGCGTCAATGTTATGACAGTAACTATCAAAAACGCTAACATTTTTTGAAGAGTTAATTTGTCGCTAATACTCAATTTATTAAGCATTGTAGTCAAATAACCAAAAATTTAATTTAAAAATTTCTTAAGAACAA
>CALREK010000020.1:0-10924 GCA_943355165.1 uncultured Saccharimonas sp. (SeqCode)
CCCTCTACCGATAGTTTTGAGGCAGTAACTAATTTGATTCATGCTGGTGCAAACGGTATTCGGCTAAATTTTAGTCATGGCAACTACGAAGAACGAGTTAAGCAAATCAAATGGATAAGAAAAGCCAGTAAAGAATACGGCAAGCCAATTGCTATAATTCAAGATTTACAGGGTCCAAAAATACGACTAGGTGATTTCGAAGGCATAATTAACGTTCTAACTGGCCAAAATCTTAGCTTCCAGTACAATTCTGACTATGAGAGATCTGGTATTATCCCTGTCCAATACGACATAAGTAAAAAGGTTAAAAGAGGCGAGAGCGTTTATCTATATGACGGCAAAGTGCGGGTAACTGTTACTAGCGTCAAAGATGGAGTGGTGCATACGGTTGCAGAAAACGACGGCATCCTGATAAAGCGCAAGGGTATGAACTTGCCCGACACCGACTTTGGTGGCGATATTATTACCGAAAAAGATAAAGCCGACTTGGCGTTTGGCTCTACTCAAGATATTGATTATGTAGCCCAAAGTTTCGTACAGACTGCAGATGATTTGCGAAATATGAGGAAGTTAATGAAGAATCTTGGCATGACAGCCAAGCTGATAGTGAAGTTCGAGACTCGTTTGGCTGTAGAGAATATTGAAGAAATCGTACAAGAAACCGACTTGATAATGATAGCTCGTGGCGACTTGGCTGTAGAAACACCAGCCGAAAGTGTGCCGATAATACAGCGCAAACTTATAGCATTAGGCATAAAATACGCTAAGCCAACTATCGTCGCTACACAAATGTTGTTTAGTATGACAGAGTCTCCTGAGCCGACGAGAGCTGAAGTTTCTGATGTAGCTACAGCAGTTATTTTAGGCGCCGATGCAGTAATGTTGAGCGACGAAACAGCTAATGGCCGTTATCCTATCGAGGCCGTTAAAGTTATGAAGAGAGTTATCTTATATACTGAATCGAACGACCCCGAGGCTATGTTCTCGACTATGGCCCAAAAAGAAATGTCCAACCAGTCGGCAATATCTTCAGCCATTATTAATCTTGCATATGATATTTGTGCTCACGCCATTATAGCCGAGACGAAATCGGGCGCTACGGCTTTGCATATTGCATCTTTCCGCCCACGCACACCAATAATCGCCGTTACATCTGTTGATCGTACCGCACAGCAATTAGCTATTGTATATGGAACTAAGAGCTATGTGCGCCCAGTAAATCGATTGGCCGCAAATAAGTTAACAGATTGGCTTCATACCAAAAAAGTTCTAAATAAGGGCAACACCGTAATAATGGTGTCTGGTCAATATCCTGGAGTTATCGGCACAACCGACACAATTAAAGTCAGAGTACTTTAGTCCGTAAAAAATTCTAGTATATAATCTTATACATTAGATAAATAAGGACTAATTATGTTTACCAAGAAAACTGTCCATGATATAGATGTAAAAAATAAGACTATTGTTCTTAGGGCTATGCTGAATGTGCCAATAAAAGACGGTAAAGTTGGTGATAAGATGCGTTTAAAGGCGGCGTTACCAACAATCAATTATTTGATATCACAAGGTGCGAAGATTATTCTGATTAGTCATCATAGTCACGAAGGTCAAAGTTTGGAGCCTGTGGCTGGAGCTTTGTCGGAGTTAGTCGGTCGTCCTGTTGCTTTTGCTAGCGACTGCATAGGAGAGGTTGCGCTTGCTGCTGTTAAGGCGTTGCCAAGTGGTGGATTGTTAATGCTCGAGAACTTACGATTTCATCCTGAAGAAGAAGCTAATGATGAGGAGTTTGCGCGCACTTTGGCTAGTTACGGTGATATTTATGTTAATGATGACTTCACTACTTGCCACCGCAGTCACGCATCACTGGTCGGTATTCCCAAGTTTATACCTGCTGTAGCCGGACTAGAAGTCGAAGAAGAGGTAAACACCATCACTAGTAGTATCGATAATCCAAAGCGACCACTAGTGGCAATTGCCGGTGGTGCAAAGATTTCTACAAAAGTACCGATAATTTCGTTTTTGTTAGATAAAGTTGATGTCTTGTTTGTTGGTGGTGCTATGGCAAATACGTTTTTGTTAGCCAAAGGTCTAGAAGTCGGTAATAGCTTGGTTGAGCTGGATCAGGTGGAGACTGCCAAGCAGATAATCAAATCTGCAGAAGAAAAGGGTAAAACGCTGTTACTACCGATTGATGTTGTTGTTACTACTGATGTTAAAGAAGCCTTAAATGTAAGAGTGTTGCTTGCCGGTGATGTTGGAATCGATGACATTATTGCAGATTTGGGGCCTATGTCGGTGCTGCAACTAAACGAAGTTATAAAGCCAGAAGGTAGTGTGATTTGGAATGGTCCAATAGGTATTGCAGAACAAAAAGAATTTGCCAATGGCACAGAAATGGTTGCGGAAGAGATAATTTCTAGTGGAGCGTTTAGTATAGTTGGCGGCGGAGATACTGCTGATTATGTTGATGGTGCTGGTTTGGCAGATAAATTTGGTTTTGTATCTACCGGCGGCGGAGCTAGTCTTGAGCTAATGAGCGGCAATACATTGCCCGGAATAGCCGCTCTCTTAGATAAGTAATGCCAGTATTGATTAGTAGTTTGCGACTTTATGGCTAAGTCGAGTACAATAAGCATAGTAACGGTAATGCTTAAAATGAAAAGAACACTAATAATCGGCAACTGGAAAATGAACCTGAATACATCTCAGGCTAGTATTTTGGTGCACAGACTCGAAGAAAGAATCAAAAATCACACAAATATTGAGGTAGTATTGGCGCCAAGTATGCTTGTTCTCCAGCCGTTATCTACCCAGATAGACCGCAGGAAGTTTCGCTTGGCGGCACAGAATGCTCATCAAAAAGACGAGGGTGCTTACACAGGCGAAGTGTCTTTTGCGATGCTTCAAGACATAGTGCATTACGCAATCATTGGGCATTCCGAGCGTAGAATATATTTTCATGAAAATTTAGACACGATTCGCGACAAAGTTGCCGCAGCTGTTCGTAATGGGATTACTCCAATTTTATGTGTTGGAGAGTCGCAAACAGAACGCAATGCTGGCGAAACTAAACGAGTAATACACGACCAATTAGTTACTGCAATCAGCAATCTAACAAGTGCAGAAATCGAAAATATGGTAATAGCATATGAGCCAGTGTGGGCTATAAGTACTTTTGGCGGTATTCTAGCAAAACCTGACGACATAAAAAAAGTCATGGATTATATTCGTCACCAAGTTAGTGAGCTATATGGCAAGAAAACATCTGAAACAGTTCGAGTTATATATGGTGGAAGCGTTGACGACCATATCGCCGGAGGTTATCTTGAGATTGATGGCTGCGACGGTGTATTAGTTGGTGGAGCTAGCCTGAACTATCATAAATTTAGCGGAATTGTTGATGCTGCTAACAGAATTCATAATAAAAACGGAGACGAACAAAATGGCCGATAAACCTGAGAGACCTGCACAGAAATTTTTTGACGTATCGCACCCAGGCAAGTCAACTCCAAGTTCTACTTCTAGGCCTACAATTGTCGGACATCATACTATTTTGCAAGATCCTATGGTTAATACGGATCACGAAAACGAGGAAGCTATTACAAACACAAGTTCAATTGTTAGCCGAGTATCGACTACTAATATTGTTCCTTCCGACGAAGCTGTGGCGGGATATAATTCTACAGAAAAAATTGAAGATACCAGCGAACCTAGCGTTGAAGAGGTAAAAGACAAGGTTGAAGATGAGCCACAGGTAGAGGCAGATACAGAGACAGAGAAACCGAAGACTGAAGAGACGGAGCTGATTGAACCAGAAAGCAAAGAACCGGCTGAAGAGACTAGTGATATCCAGATGCAATCGACTGATGGCACAAATACTGAGGAGCAGAAAAAGGCCGAAAAAGAGACAAAAGAAGATATCGAAAAACAAGAAGCTATAACTAAATTGATAGCCGATAAGACTTATTTTGCGCCAATAGCTGGAAATAAGGGCAACTCAGCAAAACGCAAGTTTGTTATGCCGATTATTGTAGCATTGGTGGTAGTTTTTGTAGCCGGTTACTTATTAATTGATAGCGGAATCATCAAAACAGCAGTCAAACTACCAGTTAGTTTTTTTAATAAATAACCAATCAAGTAGAAGTAACATCTGGTTGGTAAATAGTTCATTCAACAACAGATTATAGTGCTTATATTTGGTAAACTAAAAGCTATGCTTAATTCACTTACTGAAGGTCTAAACCCTGAACAACAAAGAGCCGTGCTGACTACAGAAGGTCCGCTACTTATTCAGGCCGGAGCTGGGTCTGGCAAGACCAAAACTTTGACTCATCGCATAGCTCACATAATAGCTAGTAATAAGGCGACACCGTATAACATTCTGTCAGTTACCTTTACAAATAAGGCCGCCAAGGAAATGCGCGAAAGAATTTATGGGCTCATGCAGGGGCTGGAGCATAAAAGAACTTACGAGCAGGTTGATGAAGTTCAGGTTCCGCGTAATTTTATGCCATATATGGGAACATTCCACAGTATATGTGTAAAAATATTGCGTCAAGACGGCGAACATATAGGTATTCCGCGCACATTTGTTATTTTTGACGAATCTGATCGCCAGACTGCTGTTAAACAAGCTAGTCGACGGTTAATGTTAGACGAAAAAACCTTCCCGGCTAGGCTATTGTCTGGGTTGATTAGTGGCGCCAAAAATGAACTAATCCCACCAGAAAGATACTCTGGTAATAGTCCGGCAGAGACTTCGGCAGCCCAAGTTTATCCAATATACGAAAAGATTTTGCGAGACGCTGGTGCATTAGACTTTGACGATCTAATAGGTAAGACTGTTAAATTATTGCAAGACAAAGAAGAGATAAGACAAAAGTGGCGAAACCAATTCAGTTACGTAATGATAGACGAGTATCAGGACACTAACACTGCTCAGTATAAATTAGTAAAATTACTAGTTAGTGACAAGCACAACATTGCTGTAGTGGGTGATGACTGGCAGAGTATTTATAGTTGGCGAGGTGCTGATTTTCGTAATATCTTAAATTTTGAGAAAGATTACCCGGGCACTGCGATTATTAAATTAGAGCAAAATTATCGTAGCACCAAGAATATTCTTGATGCCGCTCACTCGGTAATTACCAAAAACCACCAGCGCTCTGACAAAAAGCTTTGGACATCTGAAGAGGCGGGCTTGCCGATACAAATAGTTCCGGTTAGTAGCGAGAGGGCGGAGGGTGAAGCTATTATTCGACGGATACGAAACGGGGTAGATTCTGGACAAAGACGCTATAACCATTATGCAGTTTTGTATCGAACAAATGCTCAAAGTCGTTCCATAGAAGAAGCCTTTATTCATTACGGTATTCCGTATCGAATTGTTGGTGGCGTGAGATTCTACGATCGTAAAGAAATTAAAGATTTAATGGCTTATTTGCGCTTAATATTCCAGCCTGAAGATCGCATAAGTTTTGAGCGAATAGTAAATATTCCAACCCGTGGTATTGGTGGTAAATCTGTCCAAAACTTTTTGTCTTGGCAGCTGTCACAGGGGCTAACATTGCTGAGCGCACTTGGTAGTGTTAATGATTGTGAGACTCTTACGCCAAGGGCCAAAAAAGCATTATTTGAACTAGGCGAAATGATTGAAAGTTTGAGAGAGGTCATGGTTGATGCTAGTGTTACCGGACTTATCGATACTTTAATCAGGAGAATAGATTATTTTCGTTTTCTGGATGATGGTAGTTTGCAGGGTGAATCTAGGCAAGAAAACGTACGTGAACTAGTCAGTGTTGCTAAGGAATATCAGGATCTAGGATTAGACGGATTTCTAGAGGAAGTTGCGCTAGTTAGCGACCTTGATAATGTGCAGTTTGGTAATAATGTCGTAACGCTAATGACACTACACGCTGCGAAAGGTTTGGAGTTTCCTGTTGTGTTCATGACAGGAATGGAAGAGACGATATTCCCACATTCTAGAGCTCTTTATGACCAGTCAGAGATGGAAGAGGAGAGACGGCTTTGTTATGTTGGTATGACCAGAGCTATGACGGAACTTTACATGCTACACGCTAGTAGTCGTATGCTTTATGGTGGCGTTCAACACAACCCACCCTCAAGGTTTTTGAGTGAAGTAGATGGTGATGTTCAAACCGGAAGTTCACTAGAGCTTGGCTTATCTGGTGGAGCTCTAGGTTCTCAGTTCTCGGCCTCTAGCGCGCCTGCAGAGCCACGATATGTTCCTGATTTGAATGAAGGTGATAGTGTTAAACATCAGCTATTTGGAGTTGGTACTATCATGGAATTGAATGGCGAAGAAGCGGTTATATACTTCAAGGGAAAGGGGACGAAAAAGCTAAATATTGGCTTTGCTCCTCTAGAAAAACTTTAGATCTTAGCTCTACGCTTTTGTTTAGCGGTGTTTACTTTGATACAATGTAGTAACTAAAGAGGCAGTTTGGTGGCAGATACCAAATTCCGTAATTCCTAGGCCCTTAGTGGCTAAAATCTATGAAGATATTCAAGAAAAAATACATCAAAGGCAATAAAAAAGGTTTTATTTTGTTGCGCCACCATCCTTTTATTGTTCCTGTGCTGACTTTCTTGGTTTTGTTTAGTGTTACTGCAGCAGTATTCGTGCTGACTGGTGGTGAATCTCTTAAGCTTGCTAACTCACACTCAGTAATAGTTACGCACGATAGGGTCAAACAAACTGTACCGACTCAAGCAAGTAATGTTGGGGAGCTCTTAAAGAAGCTGAATATTGTTTTGAACGAAGGTGATATCGTCGAGCCTGCCGTTGACTTCCCTATCCTAGAAGACAATTTTAGAATAAACGTTTACCGTGCTCATCCAGTTACTATCGTAGATGGAGACCACAAAGTGCTGGCATTTAATGCCGCCGCTACACCAAGATCTATCGCAGCTAAGGCAGGTATTACAGTTTATGCAGAGGATGGCATTACTTCGCAACCATCTGACGATATTATCAACGAAGCAATTATCGAGAAAATAGTAATAGACAGGGCAGTGGCAGTTAATTTGAACCTTTACGGTACGCCTGTAACTATTAGGAGTCACGCCAATACGGTTGGTGATATATTGGCAGAAAAAAATGTTAAGCTCGCGAAAGATGATGTTGTGACACCTAATGCTTCAACGCCAATAACTTCAGACATACAAGTTTTTGTAACTAGAAACGGCACACAGATATCTACTATTGAAGAAATTGTCGGTTTCGAGACTCAAACCGTCGACGACTCTAGTCTTTCATTCGGAACAACTGCAGTACGTCAAAATGGCGTTGAAGGTAAAAGGCTGGTTACTTATCAAATAAATCTAGTAAATGGTGTTGAGGTGTCGCGAGTAAAAATACAAGAAGTCACAGCGCTCACTCCAATAAACAGGATTATTGCACGAGGTCGAGCTATCTCTATACCTGCCGACAAGACGGAGATAATGGCTGCAGTTGGAATAGCCCCATCTGACTACCCATATGTCTATTATATTATTAATCACGAAAACGCATTATGGTGTCCAACTAGGTGGCAAGGTCAATTTACTTGCCCATCATACTATGCAGAAAAGTACCCAGGCGCAGAAACAGTTACGACTTTAGGTTATGGACTGTGTCAGTCTACGCCAGCGATAAAAATGTCTTCGGCCGGAGCTGACTGGCGTACTAATGTGGTTACTCAGATGAGGTGGTGTACTGACTATGCGATGCGTCGCTACGGTACTTGGGAGACGGCCTATAACTACTGGGTCGCTCATCGAAATTGGTAAGATGCTTTCGTTATAAACTTCTAAACTGCTACAATTAAGTGTATATGAGGAAAGACATCGACACAGCTTATGCGAAAGTTTCAATCGGCCAGCACTGGCTAGATGACGAGCGGTCACTAGAAGCTATGTGTGCAGGGGCAGACATTAAGGCTGGCGATCATGTGCTAGAAATC
Source organism: uncultured Saccharimonas sp. (SeqCode) (assembly GCA_943355165.1). GTDB lineage: Bacteria > Patescibacteriota > Saccharimonadia > Saccharimonadales > AQU-01 > CALRGT01. The sequence goes on from CALREK010000020.1 coordinate 7,965, forward strand.
GGTCCTGGCCATGGCACACTTACCAAGAAGTTGATAGATAGAGGTGCCTTTGTGACTGCCGTAGAAATAGACCTTGACCTGACTTATGAACTAAAGGGTAAGTTTAGTGGCGATAATTTTCGACTTTATGTCGGCAGCATTCTTCAGTTTGACTTCAATACACTACCTAAAGGATACAAAGTTGTCGCTAATATCCCATACTACTTAACTAGTAATTTACTTAGACTGTTGTGTGAGAGCACTAATCCATTTTCGTTTGCGTCATTGCTTGTACAAAAGGAAGTAGCCGAAAGAGTTGCAGCAAAGCCTGGAGATATGAGCTTGCTTAGTGTTAGCGTGCAGTTTTATTGCAATACTGGAGTAGGCCCTGTGGTTCCTGCCAAGTTGTTTTCTCCGCCACCAAAAGTCGACTCTCAGATATTATTGCTTGAATACACAGGTCCAAAATTTGCAGACGTTGATCGTAAGCAATTCTTCCAGCTAGTTCGAGCGGGCTTTAGTGAACGACGCAAAAAGTTGATAAATTCGCTCAGCGGCGGCTTTAATATATCGAAAAAAGACGCCAAATTATTATTAGAGACTGCAGGAATTGATCCTCATAGGCGAGCACAAGAGTTGTCCTTGATTGACTGGCACAATCTATATAAGGTAGTGCAGAACTCAAAAGCTCCACCCGCACAAATATATACTTGACGTGTTAAGTATTAATATATAGAATTATTCGGTATGAGGCCCATTAATAATACTGGCTATCTTATGCAGAGATTATCTTTTCTGCTAGCTCGTCAGTCGGATCAAATACTGCAAGAACAATTAGGAATTGGTCATTCACAGTTTAAAATTTTGATGGTATTAGGCTGGGATCCAAATATTGGACAAAAGTGTATCGCTGACAAGTTGGGCCAGACAGAGGCAGCTATAAGTCGCCAGATTAAATTGCTTAAAGAGCTTGGCATGTTAACGAGCGAAATTAATCAAACTAATCGCCGAGAGCATATAACAGTGCTGACAGCAAAGGGGCAGCGGCTAACCGAAAAGGCGCTAGAAGTGCTGAACAATTATCATGCACCAATGTTTGAGCTATTAAGCGACAAACAGAATGAACGATTGCACGAAAGTTTATCGATAATGCACGAGTACGTCTGTAGAAACGAAAAACCGGGCATCAAACACGGACTTGAATAAAAATAATAGAGAATAGGGACAAAAGTGGAAAAATTGAAGAGTAACCTTAATAGTCGTCTAGAAAAAAAGGCGCTACCAATAGTAATATTGACCATCTTTTTAGATGTGCTCGGTGTTGGTATATTGATGCCAGTATTGCCACAATTAATATTTAGAATATTTGAACCAGCTGGTTATAGCTATCATTCATCATTAATTATCTTGGGTTGGTTGACAGCTATTTATCCATTGATGCAGTTTTTGTCTACGCCAATTCTTGGCCAGCTAAGCGACAGGTACGGCCGTAAGTCTATACTTGGATTCAGTCTTTTTGGTACAGCAGTAGGTTACGCCTTGTTTGCCATAGGTATTATCACCAAGAACATCCCTCTGTTATTTTTCGCTCGAGCTATGGACGGTATAACTGGTGGAAACTTGAGTGTTGCAAGGGCTGTAATTGCCGATGTTAGTCCTCCCGAAAAGCGAACTAAGAACTTTGGTTTGATTGGGGCAGCATTTGGTTTTGGATTTGTTATGGGGCCATATATTGGAGCCCGATTAGCAGCTCCAAACGTTTCATTTTTTGGTCTACTTAATACGCCGCACTGGTTTGGTCCAGCAGTTCCATTTTGGTTCACTGCAATTCTGAGTATTGTTAACACGCTGTTAGTCCTATTTATTTTGCCAGAAACTCACAAGCACATTAACACTAAGCTCAAAATGGCATGGACTAAGTCTATAGACAACATTCGACACGCCGCTGCTCACCCATCCCTTAGGATAATTTTTGCATCTGAATTCTTGTTCTGGGGAGGCTTCACCTTCTTTACTACATTCTTCCAGATTCTGTTGATTCAAAAACTCGGCTTTAAGGTTAACAATGTTGGAGATTTCTTTGCTTATATCGGTGTATGTATTGCGTTAACGCAGGGATTATTAACACCAAGACTCGCCAAGCGCTTTACCAACCAACAGATTCTTAGGGTTAGTATTCCAGGTTTAGGTTTTGCATTATTTCTACAGACATTGCCACACAACACTACTCAGCTATTGATGGTCGCTCCATTTATTGCCCTATTTAATGGCCTGACTATGGCTAACATTTCGGCGCTAGTTAGTCTTTCTGCTGACAAGAAAATTCAGGGTGAAGTTCTTGGAATCGAAGCTAGCGTTCAAGCTTTGGCTCAAGCCATACCGGCAATTATTGCTGGCTACATTGCGGTACTTGGTGTTAGCGTGCCTGTAATAGTCGGCGGGTCAGTAGTTCTTGCTGGTGGGTTAGTATTTAACTTGTTCTACCGTTCGGCCAAAACTCCGGTTAGTGACGCTTCGTAAAAGCTATAGACATAAGCAGTGTTATTCTGGTATAATATACTTACTGTCGTAAGGCGGTATATGTGGGGCTGAATTTAAGCTCGACGTCGGTCCTTCTCGGTTAGATCAGCAGGTCGCTTGCTTAGCGTTATAGGGCAAAATTGTAATTGCAAACGCTTTTACTCGCGTACGAGATTTTGTAGCTAGTGCTTTTGCACCAAGCGCAATGTTCGCCGGCGCAACAGCTTAAGTTACGACTTAATGCCGTGCCACGCAAGACGCCAAATATTGTAATGGTACGCCAAATCATTTGGCCGCTCATTATCGATAATCCGTAGATAGTGCTAAGACTTTCGGATTAAACGCTCTGACTTTTTGATTGTTTCTATGTCAGACGTATTCAAACAATCTACACCTGTAGGATAGACTAACTGTTAGGCTAACGGACGCGGGGGCGGTACCCGCCAGCTCCTCCATAGTAA